>JANQKO010000272.1 GCA_028281075.1 Alphaproteobacteria bacterium
CAACCAACATGGATCCTGGCCTTCGCCAGGATGACAACTTGGGGGGCATCGGTGCGATTTCTTCACACACTCTCAGGATGAGGTCCTTGTTTGATATCAGTCCCCGACCTCATCCTGAGGAGGTCCCGCAGGGACCGTCTCGAAGGATGGGCCATCAGGTCACGGCGGCGCCGGCGCGGCGATCGCCGACCGGTCGAGCATCAGCCGCTTCAGATAGGCGAGATTGGTCATGTTGACCGAAGGCCGGTTCGAGAACCGGGTCGGCGGCACGACGACGCGGCCGGCGGCGTCATAGACCGTGCGGATGCCCCAAATGCCCCACAGCGTCGTGCCGGTGGCGCCGTAGCGCAGGTCCGTCGCCTCGACGACGATACGGTCGCCGTCGCGGTAGCTGCGATAGAAGGTCTTGCCCATGGCGAACCATTCCAGCAGGTCGGCCTCCCAGCGCGCGCGGAAATCGGCGACCTGCGCGTCGGCCGGCGGGTCGGCCCGGAACCACCGGATCGGACCGGGGTCGAGCATGGTGATGAAGCCGACCCGGATCTCGTCGGGCCGGTAGACGATGATGCGGCGCAGGAAGGACTGGAAGATCGTCGGATAGGCGTGCACGCGTGCGTCCGTGACGCCTTCCGCCGCCAGTTGCCGGCGCGCCGCGTCCGCCGCCTGGCCGTTCAGCCACCAAGTATAGAGCAGGAAACCGTTCGACAGGACCAGCGCCGCGACGGCCGCGCCGCGCGCCAGGCGCCAGCGGCCGCTCGACCACCAGCCGACCAGCAGCGCCAGCACCAGCGGCACCGTGTAGACCGGGTCGATCACCGGAATGGCGTCGAGGGCGAAGCGCCGGTCGCTGAACGGCGCCAGCAGTTGCGTGCCGTAGGTGGTGGACGCGTCCAGCAGCGGATGCGTCAGCAGCGCCAGCGTGCAGAGCCAGAGCCAGTCGGCGCGCCGCCCGGGATCGGGGCCGCCGCGCCGCGCCCGCCATGTCGCCACCCGCCAGGCGAGCCAGCCCACGGCCGGACCGGCCAGCGGCACGATCAGCAGCGAATGCGTGAGGCCGCGATGGTAGATCCAGCCCGACCACTGGTCGAACTTCACCACCACGTCCAGATCGGGCCAGGCCGCGGCCATGGCGCCGACGACGATAGCTCGTCCGCCAAGGCGCCGGTGGAACAGCGCCTGGCCGACGCCGGCGCCCAGAACGGCCTGTGTCAGTGGATCCATGCGGGCAATCCGGGGTCGCTGTTCCTATATGGCACGGCATGGTCCATGCCGGAACCGGGCAAAGGAGGGGTATCAATGGCCGCAGCGCATCCGCCGATCGACCAACAGGTAACATGGGTCTATACCACCGATCTTCCAGGCACCGCGCCGTTCTATGCCGAGGTGCTGGGGCTGGAACTGGTCCTGGACCAGGGACAGTGCCGGATCTTCCGGGCCGGCCCGGACAGCTTCATCGGCGTCTGTCACGCGCGGCCCGGCCGCCATGTCGAGCCCAGGGGCGTGGTCTTCACCTTCATCACGCCGGATGTCGACGGCTGGCATGCCCGGCTCGAGGCCCACGGTATCGACTCGCTGGAAGCGCCGCAGCGCAGCGCGGCGTTCAACGTCTATGCCTTCTTCGTCCGCGATCCCAACGGCTATCTCCTGGAGTTCCAGCAATTCCTCGATCCCGCCTGGCCGGCGCCGGACGCGGGCCGCCGTTAAAGCGCGGCTTCCAGGCGGTCGAGAGCGGTGGACAGGTTCTGCTCGGAATTGGCGAAGCAGAGCCGCAGATAGCCGGCGTTGTCGGGCCCGAAGGCCGAGCCCGGCGCCAGGCCGACCCGGGCGTCGCGGATCAGCGCCTGTGCGAAGGCGAGATCGTCCTCGATGCCGTCGATGCCGAAGAAGGCGTAGAACGCCGCCTGCGGCCGGCTGATTCTGACCCGGTCCATGCCCGACAGCCGCTGGAAGACGAGTTCGCGGCCCCGGCGGCAGCGCTCGACCATCGCCCGGACGAAGTCCTCGCCCTGCTCGATCGCGGCGACGCCGGCATGCTGCACGAAGCTGGTCGAGCCGGTATTGTTGATGCCCGACAGGTCGCCCATGCGGTCGCCGAGCTCGGCCGGATGGATCAGCCAGCCGCAGCGCCAGCCGGTCATCGCCCAGGACTTGGAGAAGCTGTGTACGGCGAAAATGGGATCGTCCGGCTCGGAAATCTGCAGGAACGAGGGCGCCACCGGCCGGTCGTAGACGATGCGGTGATAGACCTCGTCGGCGATGATCCAGATGCCGCGCTCGCGGCAGAAGTCGAGCACCGCTTCCTGTTCCTCGCGCTCCATCAGCCAGCCCGTCGGGTTGCTGGGCGAGGCGATGAACAGCGCCTTGGTGCGCTCGTCGCAGGCCGCGAACAGCTTGTCGAGGTCCAGCTTCCAGCCGGTCTCGGTATCGTCCAGCCGCACGTGCCGGCATTCGCCGCCCATGGTCTCGACGGCATAGAAGATGTTCGGCCAGATCGGCGAGATCATGACCACGTTGTCGCCGTTGTCGACCAGGCACTCGACGGCGATCATGATCGCCGTCATGCCCGAGCCCATGGCCGTGACGCGTTCGAATTCCAGCTCGATGTCGTATTGTGCCGCCATGTACTTCTGGATGGCGGTGCGGATTTCCGGGATGCCGCGTTTGTTCACATATTTCGTATGACCGGCGCGGATTGCGGCGATCGCGGCCTCGCTGACGAAGTCGGGCGTCGGCAGATCCGATTCGCCGAACCACAGCGGGATGATGTCGGGATCGCCGATCGCCAGCTTGGCGACCTCGCCGATGCGCTGGTTCTCCATGTCGGCGACGGCGGGACGGATACGCGGCATGTCTGGTCTCACTCCGCAGCGAGAATTCGTTTGAACGCGGTAACTTGCGATGACGGGCGGGCGGGCGCAATCAATGAATTGTCGCAATTGTCTCGGTTGTCGAGGGCCGCATGATGGTTGACGCGCCCGCCGACAAACGTTTCGAGGCGCTGTTCGAGCCGCTTTCCACCGAAGCCCGGGCCGCGTCCTTGCGGGAGACATTGGCGGCGCGGCCCGGCGGCGGGGATGTCTGGCTGTTCGGCTATGGCGGCCTGATGTGGGACCCGCGCATACCCCACGCGGCGGCCCGGCCGGCCCGCGTCACCGGCTGGCACCGCCGCTTCTGCATCTGGACGCTGCTGGCCCGGGGCACGCCGGAACGGCCCGGCCTGGCGCTGGCGCTGGACCGCGGCGGCGCCTGCGACGGCGTGGCCTTCCGCATCGCCGAAACCGATCTGGACGACGCGCTGCGCCAGGTCTGGGATCGCGAGATGTATACCGGCATCTACCGGCCGCGCTGGCTGCCGGCCGAGGTCGACGGCGCCGGGACCGACGTCATCGCCTTCACCGTCGCGCGCGGGCATCCGCAATATGCCGGCGCCATGCCGGCCGCCACCGCCGCCCGCTATATCGCCCGCGCCCATGGCGAGAACGGCGCCTGCCGCGACTATCTGGCCAACACCCTGCGGCACCTGGCCGGGCTCGGCATTGACGAGCCCGACTTGCGGGACCTGCTGCGACGCGTGGACGCGATTGCAACCGGGTAAGGCCTGGGCGAGACTGCCGGCCGTGTCCGATCCATCGTTGCACTTGCCATGACCGACGCCGGGGACAGGCTGGAGGACCGGCGCTTCGTCACCGGCCGGGGCCGCTATACCGACGACATCGCCGTCACGGGCGCGGCGCACGCCTGCGTGCTGCGTTCGCCGCATGCCCATGGGCGCATCCTGGGCATCGACGCGTCGGCGGCGCGGGCGGCGCCGGGCGTGCTCGCTATCCTCACCGCGGACGAGCTGCGGGCGGACGGCCTGGGGCCGATCCGGTCGCCCATCGACATCACCAACACGGACGGCAGCGCCTATGCCAATCCCGGCCGGCCGATCCTCTGCGCCGACCGCGTGCGTTTCGTCGGCGACGCCATCGCCTTCGTGGTCGCGGAGACCGAAAACCAGGCCCGGGACGCGGCCGAGTTGATCGACGTCGGGATCGCGCCGTTGCCGCACGCCGTCGATCCCGTCGCGGCCTCGGACGCCGCCGCGACACCGATCCATGACGGCGTCGCGGCGAACCGCTGCTTCGACTGGAGCATCGGCGATGCCGACGCGACCGCGCGTGCCTTCGCCGATGCCGCCCATGTCGCGTGCCTCGACCTGGTCAACAACCGGCTGTCGCCCAACAGCCTGGAGCCGCGCGTCGCCATCGGCAGCTACGATGCCGCCGATGGCCGCTACATCCTGCGCGCGCCCTGCCAGGGCGTGCACATGCTGCGCGCGCCGCTGGCCGGGCAGGTGCTGCGCGTGCCGCCCGACCGCCTGCGCGTGCTGACATCCGATGTCGGCGGCGGCTTCGGCATGAAGCTGTTTCCCTATCCCGAACAGGCGCTGGTGCTCTGGGCGGCGCGCCGGCTCGGCCGGCCCGTGCGCTGGTGTTCCGACCGCGCCGAGGCCTTTCTCGGCGACGCCCATGGCCGCGACCATGTCACCCGGGCCGAGCTGGCGCTGGACGCGGACGGCCGTTTCCTAGGCCTTCGGGTTCATACGCTGGCCAATCTGGGGGCGGTGCTGTCCTATTTCGGACCGTCGATCCCGACCCGGGGCTATGCCAAGGTCATGGCCGGCGTCTACCGCTGGCCGGCCATGCATCTCTCGGTCCGGGGCGTGTTCACCAACACCGCGCCCGTCGACGCCTATCGCGGCGCCGGCAAGCCGGAAGCGATCTACATGGTCGAGCGGCTGATCGACGCCGCCGCCTTCGACCTGGGCCTCGACCCGGCGGAGCTGCGGCGGCGCAACATGCTGCGGCCGGCCGACCTGCCCCACCGCACGCCCTTCGGCTTCACGATCGACAGCGGCGACTTTCCCGGACTGCTGGATGCCGCCCTGCGGCGCGCCGACCGCGCGGGCTTCGCCGCCCGCCGCGAGGCCGCGGCCGCGCGCGGCCGGCGCCGCGGCTTCGGGCTCGCGTTCTACGTCCACGCCACCGGCGGCAATGCCGGCGAAATCTCGCGGGTCGAGATCGGCACCGACGGTGTCGTCCGCGCCTTCACCGGCACCCAGTCTGGCGGCCAGGGGCACGAGACGGTCTTCGCCGAACTGGTCGCCGAGCGCCTCGGCGTGCCGGTCTCGGCCGTCCGGGTGTGCCAGGGCGACAGCGACGCGCTGCTGCGCGGCGGCGGAACCGGCGGTTCGTCCTCGGCGATCATCGGCGGCAACACCCTGCTGCTGGCGGGCGATGCGGCCATCGCCGCCGGCCGCGCGCCGGCCGCCCAGCAGCTCGAGGTCGCGGTCGAGGACCTGGAATTCGCCGACGGCGCCTACCGGGTCGCCGGCACCGACCGCCGGATCGGCCTGCTGGCCGTCGCGCGGGCGGCGCCGATCCGGGGCGAGGCCGACTTCGCCACCGACAACGAGAGCTACCCCAATGGCTGCCAGGTCTGCGAGGTCGAGATCGACCCCGAGACCGGCCGGGTCGAGATCGCCCGCTACGTCTCGCTCGACGATATCGGCCGGATGCTGCGGCCGGCGTTGGTCGCCGGCCAGTTGCAGGGCGGTATCGTCCAGGGCATCGGCCAGGCGCTGATGGAGCGGGCGGTCTACGATCCCGACTCGGGCCAGCTTCTGACCGGCTCGTTCATGGACTACGGCCTCACCCGCGCCGACGACCTGCCGGCCTTCGAGAACGGTTTCCGGCCCGTCGGGACCGCACGCAACCCGCTCGGCCTGAAGGGCGTCGGCGAATGCGGCACCATCGGCGCGCCGCCGGCCGTGATCGGCGCCGTCGCCGACGCGCTGGGCCGGCGCCATATCGACATGCCGGCGACGCCGGAGCGCGTCTGGCGCGCGCTCGCCCCCCGCTGATCCCGCCGCGCCGGACCATGGATACCACGGTCGACATCGTCCTGCCCGTGTTCGCGCTCGTCGCCGTCGGCTATGCCGTCGGCCGCACCCGCCTGCTCGGCGACGACGGCGTCGAGGGCATATCCAACTTCGTCTTCTACGTGGCGATCCCGACGCTGCTGTTCCGCACCATGAGCCGGATCGAACTGCCCGAGATCGGCAGCCTCGGCATCGTCTTCGCCTATTTCGGCGGCTGCCTGCTGGTCTTTCCCGTCGCCGCCCTGGCCGGCCGGCTGCTGTTCGGCATCGGCCGCGACGAGCGGGCGGTGATGGGCATGGGCGCCGTGTTCTCGAACACCGTGCTGCTGGGCATCCCGCTGGTTTTCACCGCCTTTGGCGAGGACGGCGTCGTCGCCATCATGCTGATCGTCACCTTCCATTCGATCACGCTGATCTCGCTGCCGACGATCCTGCTCGAGGTGGCGCGCGGCGAGCCTGGCCGCGGCGCCCGGGTCGTCGGGGCGACGCTGGCCGCGCTGGCGCGCAATCCGGTGATCGTCGCCATGCTGGCCGGGCTCGCCTATGGCGGTCTCGGCTTCGCGCTGCCGGGGCCGGTCGACCGGTT
>JANQKO010000666.1 GCA_028281075.1 Alphaproteobacteria bacterium
GCCCAGGTCGGGGCTCCAGGCGACGCGCTTCGGCGCCGCCGGCGCGGCGACCGCCGCCCGGTAGGACGCCGCCGGGGCCGGCCGCGAGATCGGGTCGCGGCGGTGCTGGCCGGCCATGGCATCCAGCATCAGGGCGACGTCGGCGACGTTGCGGGCCATCGGACCGTCGACGGCCTGGGTCTGGAACGGCAGCGCGCCGGGCCCGTGCGCGACGCAGCCGGGCCCCGGCCGGAAGCCGACGACGCCGCAGAACGCGGCCGGGATGCGCAGCGAGCCGCCGAGATCGGAGCCCGTCGCCAGCGCGACCTGGCCGGTCGCCAGCGCCACCGCGGAACCGCCCGACGAGCCGCCGCAGGTCTTGCGCGTGTCCCAGGGATTGCGGGTGGCACCGAAGACCTCGTTGAAGGTATTGGCGCCGGCGCCGAATTCCGGCGTGTTGGCTTTGGCGATGACATTGGCGCCGCGGGCTTCCAGCACCTCGACCACGATGCCGGAACTGTCGGGCACCCGGTCGGCGTAGATCGGCGAGCCCATCGTCGTGCGCACGCCGGCCACGTCCGTCAGGTCCTTGACCGCGATCGGCAGGCCGTGCAGCGGCGCCACCCCGGCCAGCGCGTCGGCCCGCGCGCGCGCCCGGTCCAGGCACAACGTCGGCAGCGCGTTGACCGCGCCGTCGACGGCCTCGATCCGGGCCGCGGCCGCATCGATCAGCTCGCCCGGCGACAGGTCGCGGCGCTGCAGCAGGTCGACCGCCTCGCAGGCGGTCAGCTTGTAAAGGTCTGTCGGCATGATTCGGCGTCCCTGATTGACGGCGCGCACTATGAACGGCCGGGGAAGCGATGTACAGACGCCGGCCCGGACGGGCTTGTGCCGCAAGTCCGCCGCTCTATACTGCGCCCCCACCTGTGCCGGAGTGGGATTTCATGCAGCAAGCCCGTCTTGACGTCGTCGGTATCGGCAACGCCATCGTCGATGTCATCAGCAGCGTCGAGGACGCGTTCATCGGCGCGCATGGCCTGAACAAGGGCGCCATGACGCTGATCGACAGCGCCACCGCGGACCAGCTCTACGACGCCATGCCGTCGGGGACGGAAATGTCCGGCGGCTCGGCCGCCAACACCATGGCCGGCATTGCCGGCCTGGGCGGCAGGGCCGGCTTCATCGGCAAGGTGCGCGACGATCAGCTCGGCCGCATCTTCCGGCATGACGTCGGCGCCGTCGGCGTCGAGTTCACGACGCCGCCCGCCGACGGCGGCGCGCCGACCGCGCGCTGCCTGATCGCGGTCACGCCCGACGCCCAGCGCACCATGAACACCTATCTCGGCGCCTGCATCGAGCTGACGCCCGACGACGTCGACGCCGACGTGATCGCCGGCGCGCAGGTGACCTATATGGAAGGCTATCTGTGGGACCCGCCGCAGGCCAAGCAGGCCTTCCTGAAGGCCGGGCAGATCGCCCACGATGCCGGCCGCAGCGTCGCGCTGACCCTGTCGGACGGTTTCTGCGTCGACCGGCATCGCGACGAGTTCCGCGACCTCGTCGCCAACCATGTCGACATCCTGTTCGCGAACGAGGACGAGATCCTTTCGCTCTACCAGGTCGACGAATTCGACGCGGCGCTGCAGATCGTGCGCGCGCAGGTGCGGATCGCCGCGCTGACCCGCTCGGCGAAGGGCTCGGTCGTCGTCGGCGGCGACGAGGTGCATGTGCTCGACGCCGAGCCGGTGGATCGCGTGGTCGACACCACCGGCGCCGGCGACCTCTACGCCGCCGGCTTCCTGCATGGCCTGACGCAGGGCCGCGGCCTGCACGATTGCGGCCGCATCGGCGGCATCGCCGCGGCCGAGATCATCAGCCATATCGGCGCCCGGCCGGCGGTGTCGCTGGCGAAGCTGGTGGCGGACAGGATGGATTGACGGCGGCCCGGCCGTCGCCCCTGCCGGTTCCGCGCGGCGGCGGACCATGGAAGCGCGAATCGGGGATCGGACGTTGTCGGCGAAAGACCTGATACCGAAGATCCGGCTCTGGACCGGCTGCCTGCTGTTCGTCTTCGTCGTCACGCATTTCCTGAACCACGCGCTGGGCAACATCTCGCTCGACGCCATGGAGGCCGGCCGCCACGTGTTCCTGGCGCTCTGGCGCAACCCCGTCGGCACGGTCCTGGTCTACGGCGCCCTCGTCCTGCATACCCTGTCGGTGCTCTACGCCCTGTTCCGGCGGCGAACGCTGCGGATGCCGTTCGGCGAGGCGGTGCAGGTCCTGTTCGGCGCCCTGATCCCGATCATGCTGGCGACGCACGTGATCGCCAACCGGGTCGCGCACGAGGTCTACGGACTGAACGACACCTACGCCTATGTGGTGCTGTCGCTCTGGGTCTGGGACTGGCAGCAGGGCGTGCTGCAGGCCGTCGCCCTGCTGGTGGTCTGGGTCCACGGCTGCCTCGGCCTGCACTACTGGCTGCGGCTGAAGCCGTCCTATCCGCGGATGCAGCCCTATCTGTACGCTGCGGCGCTGCTGCTGCCAGCCGCGGCGCTGTCGGGCTTCGCCGCGGCCGGCAAGCAGGCGGCGTTCCTGATCAACGATCCGCTGTGGCGCGAGCAGACCCTGGCGCTGATGAACCTGCCGGGCCGCGACGCCGTCGACTGGGTCTACGCGCGGGCCGATACCACCCGTATCGGCACCGCGGTCACCATCGGCGCCATTCTGCTGCTGCGCTTCGGCCGGCTGCTGTGGGAGCGGCGCAAGCGGCGCGTCACCGTCACCTATCCCGACGGCCGCAGCGTCACAGTGGAGCAGGGCCTCTCGGTGCTGGACGTCAGCCGCCAGGCCGGCATCCCGCACGCGTCGGTCTGCGGCGGCCGCGGCCGCTGCTCGACCTGCCGGGTCCGCGTCGCCATGGGCAGCGTCGGCCTGCCGCCGCCCAGCGACGAGGAGGTCAAGGTCCTGCGCCGGGTGGCCGCGCCGGCGCACGTGCGGCTGGCCTGCCAGCTCCGGCCGAACCAGGACGTGACCGTGATCCCGCTGCTGCCGGCGACGGCGCAGCCCCGGGACGGCTTCCGCAAACCGCAATATCTGCAGGGCAGCGAGCGCGAAATCGCCATCCTGTTCGCCGATCTGCGCGCGTTCACGAAGTTCTCCGAGAGCAAGCTGCCCTATGACGTGGTCTTCGTGATCAACCAGTATTTCCGGCTGATGGGCACGGCCGTCGAGGCCGCGGGCGGCCGCCTGGACAAGTTCATCGGCGACGGCGTGATGGCCCTGTTCGGCGTCGACAACGGCCTGGCGCAGGGCTGCCGCGACGCGGTCAACGCCGCCCGGGCCATGGGCCAGGCGCTGGACGAGCTGAACGCCAACCTGAAGAACGAGCTGGACGAGCCGCTGCGCATGGGCATCGGCATCCATGCCGGCCCGGCGATCGTCGGCGAGATGGGCTTCCGCGCCGCCACCTCGGTCACCGCGATCGGCGATTCGGTCAACACCGCCAGCCGGCTGGAAGCGATGACCAAGGAATTCACCAGCCAGCTCATCCTGAGCCGCGCCGTCACCGACGCCGCCGGCATCGATGCCGGCCCGTTCCCCGAACATCAGATCCAGGTCCGCGGCCGGGCCGAGACCATGACCGTCTACGTGATCGACAAGGCCGCCGATCTGCCGGCGCAGGCGCGCGGCGAGACCCGCAGGAACCGCCGTCGCGAGGCCGGCGCCGGCACGGCGCCGGCCTGAGAGTCTGTTTGAAAATGGGCCTGTCAGCCCATTTTCTCGGCGGCCCGCTCCCCCACCCGGCCACCCAACGACAGTATCCTGAAT
>JANQKO010000171.1 GCA_028281075.1 Alphaproteobacteria bacterium
TGGGTGGCCGGGTGGGGGAGCGGGCCTGCAAGGCCATAAAATGGGCCGCAAGGCCCATTTTCAACGAATCCCTCAATCCTCGTCGGAGAACTGGCGGCGCTGGTGCTCGTCCAGCGCCAGAACCAGCAGCGCCAGTTGCGCCAGATCCATGTTCGAGCAGCCGGCCGTCACGGTGCCGTCCTTCCACAAGACCGACAGCGCGACCGCCTCGATCTGTTCCAGGCGCTGCAGGCCGGAATCCAGGATCTCGGCGACGGTCGTGCCGTGTAGGCTCTGAATCTCGCTCATCGCCGTTACCTTTCGTGATGTTGGTCCGGATCTGGCGTTGGCCGGCATTATGCCGCAAAGACCTTAAGCCTTCTGGCATCGACGGATTTGCTCGTATATCGGCGTCAATGACCGATCCATTCAATAAATACGCGTATGATCGCTATTTGTTCTTCAGGCCGGATCAGTCGTCGCCGGCCGGCGCGGCGGCGGGGTTGGCGAGGCCCGGCCTGGCGCTCGGCAGCAGGATCGCGGCGACGAAGGCCAGGGCCGAGAACGCCGTCAGGGCCAGGAACAGGATATCCAGGCTGCCGGCCGTGGCATGGATGACCGGGATCAGGGCGACACCGAGGGCGCTGACCCCCAGCGTCAGCACGAACTTGACGCCGAACGCCCGGCCCCGCCATTTCAGCGGCGTGTAGCGGGCCATCAGCGCGTTCTCGGCCGGCTGTCCCATGACGTTGAGGCTGATCATGACCACGGCCGCGCCGACCAGCATGGGGTGGATCAGGCCGAAGCCCAGGACATAGAGCGGCACCTGCAGCACCTGGGTCCAGGCGTAGATGGCTTTCTGCGAATAGCGGTCGGCGAGCTCGCCGCCGATCAACTGGGTCAGGCCGGAGATCAGGTAGCAGAGCGTGACCAGGCCGCCGATGCCGATCAGCGAGTCGCCGACGAAATCGGCCAGCCGCTCGTCGAAGATCTTCGGCAGCGCGTAGGACGTCGACTGGTAGATCAGGCCGGTGCAGGTGACCGTGACGGCCAGCATGGCGAAGGCGCGTTTCATGTCGCCGCTGGTCGGCGCCGGTGTCGGCGCCGCGTCCTGCTCGCCCTCGACGATCAAGCCGGCGCGGATGGCGACGACGAAAACCAGGCCGGTGGCGATGCAGATCACGCCCGGCACGATAAAGGCGGCGCGCCAGCCGAAGGCCTCGGCCAGGACGCCGGCGACGATCGCCGCCGCCGCCGTGCCGGCGCTGCCGAACACGCCGTTGATGCCGAGTGCCCGGCCGCGGTTGACCGCGTGCTTGACCAACCAGGGAATGCCGACGGGATGGTAGATCGAGGCGAACACGCCGATCAGCGACAGGCCGACGGCCAGCATCAGCGGGCTGTCGGTGAAACCGGTGAAGACCGACGCCATGCCGGTGCCGAGGAAGAACACCGCGATCATGCCCGACGCCGACCATTTGTCGCCGAGCCAGCCGGCGGGCAGCGCGCAGGCGCCGAACAGGACGGCGCCCGGGATCGACAGCGCGAAGAGCTGGGCATAGAGCAGGCCCCATTCGGATTCCAGCACCAGCACCACGGTCGCGTAGAACAGCACGAACATGTGCGAATAGGTGTGCGCCAGACTGGCGAAGCCCAGGGTGAGACGGTTTGACAGCCCGTTCATACGCGCGATCCGGTGATTGGCAGGCGGCGGCAGTATAGCCGTGGTTCGCCGCCGGCGTTATGCGTCAGGCGAAAACCAGCGTCCCGGCCAGCGGGACCGGGTCAGTCTCCGGTTTCCCGGTCGATCCACTGCAGGAAGTCGGGATTGCCGGCGACGATGGGCGTGGCGACGACGCAGGGCACGTCATAGGAATGCATCGCCTTGACGCGCTCGCTGGCGTGTATCACCAGATCGCGCCGGGTTTTCATGATGATGGCGACTTCCTTGTCGGACTTGACCTCGCCCTCCCAGCGGTAGACCGCGGTGTGCGGCGACATGATGTTGGCGCAGGCGACCAGGCCGGCGTCGACCAGCGCGTGGGCGATCTCGCCGGCTTCCTTGCGGTTGGCGGCGGTGACGTATAGCAGGACCGGTTCGCTCATGCCGGCAGTCTAGCACGGGCCAGCCGGTGCGCGACGACGATGCTGCTGCCCAGCAGCACCAGCGCGCCGCCCTGGTGCGCGACACCGAGCCCGACCGGCACCATGTGGATGAGCGTGAGCACGCCGAGCGCGACCTGGCCGGCGAGCGCCAGCAGCATGGCGTCGATGGCGCGCCGCGTGCCGCGATCGACGCCGACCCGCCGGGACCACAGCCAGACGAGGACGATCGCGATGGTTACGACCAGGGCTCCGACCCGGTGGTTGAACTGCAGGGTGACAGGGTTTTCGAACAGGTTCAGCCACCAGGGCGTGGCATGGAACAGCTCGGGCGGAAACAGCATGCCGTCCATCAGCGGAAACGTGTTGTAGACGAGACCGGCGTTGAGGCCGGCGACCAGGCCGCCCAGCAGCGATTGCACGAAGACCAGCAGCACGACAGCCAACGCCCAGCCCTTCGGCGGCGAGCGGGTGAGCGCCGCGTCCGGCCGGACCGGCTTCAACAGATCGAACGCGACCCAGAGCAGCGCGCCGAAGATGGCGAACGCGAGGCCCAGATGCACGGTCAGGCGGTAATGACTGACGTCGGGCCGGTCGATCAGGCCGCTCTTCACCATCCACCAGCCGACGAGGCCCTGCAGTCCGCCCAGCAGCAGCAGGCCGGTCAGCTTCGGCGCGAGGCGCCAGCCGACCTGGCCCCGGACCAGGAACCAGGCGAAGGGCAGCGCGAAGGCGAGACCGATCAGCCGGCCCAGCATGCGGTGGGTGTATTCGAACCAGTAGATCGTCTTGAATTCGGCCAGCGCCATGCCGCGGTTGATCTTCCGGTATTCGGGAAACTGCTTGTAGCGCTCGAACTCGGCCGTCCAGGCGGCCGTGTCCATGGGCGGCAGCGCGCCGGCGAACTGCCAGTGCACCATCGACAGGCCGGACTGCGTCAGCCGCGTGGCGCCGCCCAGCATGACCATCAGGAAGACGAGGCCGGCCACGGTCAGCAGCCAGAGCGCCATGGCGCGGTTCGCGCCGGCGACCGGCCCGGCGCCGACGGCGGTGCCGGCCGTCATGCGCTAGTCCCCGTCGGCCGGCGGCGCCGGGTCATTCCGGTCCGTCGCGTCGGCCGCTTCCGGCGCCGCGGCCGACCCGTCCCACGGCGCCGCGAACGACACGCCATCCTTGTCGCCCCGCACGCCGGGAAAGTGGCACCCCTCGCCGATCAGGGTGTAGGAGCCGACCAGCAGGATGAACGTCAGATATTTCATCGCCTTAACGACCGCTCCTGCGACATGGCGCACGGCGCCGGGGTCATGGGAAAAGGGGTTAGCCGCGAACGGCTAACCCCTTGACCTTCATGACCGTCCCGCGACAGAAGTTTAGCCCGGGTCGGCCGATATTGGTCGGAGCGGCCGGATTCGAACCGGCGACCCCCACACCCCCAGTGTGATGCGCTACCAGGCTGCGCTACGCTCCGCCGGACCGGCGCACTATAGCGACTGCCGGCGGCAGCGGCAACGCGCGTTCACTCCAGCGCCGACTTGAGCAATTGCCGCAGGCCGGTCAGCTCGTCGATGGTGGCGTCCAGCTTGCGGCGCTGCGCCTCGCTCAGGCCGTCGGCCGGCGGCCCCTCGCCCTCGGCGGGCGCCGCCGCGGCGCCGACGACCAGCCTGGCATCGGGGTTGGCCGACAACTGGCGGCCGGAATCGACGATGGCCCGGGCGCCATTCTCGCGCAGCAGCTTCTGTACGCCCTTGATGGTATAGCCGTCGGTGTAGAGCAGGTGCCGGATGCCGCGCAGCAGGTCGACGTCCTCGGGCCGGTAGTAGCGACGGCCGCCGCCGCGCTTCAGCGGCTTGATCTGATTGAACTTGCTTTCCCAGAACCGCAGCACGTGCTGCGGTACGTCGAGTTCGGTCGCGACTTCGCTGATCGTGCGGAAAGCGTCCGGCGACTTGCGTAGGCGCCGGCCGGTATCCTCTCCTTCGCCAGCGTTGGCCATGCGTTAAGCGCTTTCTTGCGGCGACAGGCGACCGTTGATCTCTTCCTTCAGCACGTGACTGGGGCGAAACACCAGCACGCGGCGCGGCGCGATCGGTACCTCCTCGCCCGTCTTCGGGTTGCGGCCGACCCGTCCGCCCTTCTGGCGCACGGAAAAGCTGCCGAACGAGGAGATTTTCACCGAATCGCCGTCGACCAGACGGTCGGCGATCTCCTTCAGTACCATCTCGACGAGCTGGGCCGATTCGTTTCGGGAGAGGCCGACTTCCTGGTAGACCGCCTCGCTCAATTGCGCTCTGGTGACCGTCGATCCGGTCATGGGACCTCCGCTTGAACAGTTGCAGAACGGTAACGCCGACGGAGAAGTCCGTCAATATCAAAGGGATGCGGCGCGGAGTTTAAGTTAAATGGCGCTAACCTGCCGGCAAATCACCACCGGGCCAGCGCCGCGCCCCAGGTAAAGCCGCCCCCCATGGCCTCCATCAGGACGATATCGCCCTGTTTGATTCGGCCGTCCGAGACGGCCTGGTCCAGCGCCAGCGGCACCGAGGCGGCCGACGTATTGCCGTGCTGCTCGACCGTCAGGACCACTTTCTCGGGCGCCAGGCCCAGCCGGCGGGCGGTATGGTCGATGATGCGCCGGTTGGCCTGATGCGGCACCAGCCAGTCGACGTCGTCCGCCTCCAGGCCGTTCTGCGCCAGCGCCTCGGTCGTGACCTCGGCCAGGTTGACGACGGCATGGCGGAAGACCTCGCGGCCCCGCATGCGCAGATAGCCCGTCGTCTGGGTCGAGGACGGGCCGCCGTCGACATACAGCATGTCATGCTGCCGGCCGTCGGCATGCAGGTGTGTCGACAGGATGCCGCGGGTGCCGTTGGTGGCGACGCCGTTCTCGGCCCGCAGGACCACGGCGCCGGCGCCGTCGCCGAACAGCACGCAGGTCGCGCGGTCTTCCCAGTCGAGAATGCGGCTGAAGGTCTCGGCGCCGATCACCAGCGCCGTCTTCGACTGCCCGGCGCGGACGAAATTGTCGGCCACGGCCAGCGCGTAGACGAAGCCGGAGCAGACCGCCTGGACGTCGAAGGCGGGGCCGCCGGCGATGCCGAGCCGCGCCTGCACGGTGGTCGCCGTCGCCGGGAAGGTCTCGTCCGGCGTCGATGTCGCCAGCACGATCAGGTCGATCTCGCCGGCCGGGATGCCGGCATTGGCGAGCGCCCGCTCGGCCGCCGCCTGGGCCAGGTCCGAGGTCAGCTCGCCGTCGGCGGCGATGTGCCGTTTGCGGATGCCGGTGCGCTCGACGATCCATTCGTCGCTGGTGTCGACGCGTTCCGCCAGCTCGTCGTTGGTGACGCAATGGGCCGGCAGGTAAGCGCCGCAGCCGGTTATGACCGAACGAAACATCTCAGGATACCGCCGCCTGCGCTTGAGGTTCATCGAAACTGCCGAAGCGTTTGAAATCCTGGGTGATTCGGCCGGTCAGATTGTCGGCGGCCATGTCGATCGCCAGGCCGATCGCGGTGGCGAAGCCGATGCCGTCGGTGCCGCCGTGGCTCTTGACGCTAATGCCGTTCAGGCCCAGGAACACGCCGCCGTTATAGTGCCGCGGGTCGACCCGCTCGCGCAGGGTCGACATCGCGCCCTTGGCCAGCAGGTAGCCCAGGCGCGACATCGGCGACTTCTGGAAGGCGCGCCGCAGGAACGTCGAATAGAGCTTGGCCGTGCCTTCCGCCGTCTTCAGCGCGACATTGCCGGTGAAGCCGTCGGTGACGATCACGTCCGTGGTGCCGCCGGCGATGTCGTCGCCTTCGATGAAGCCCTCGAAGGCCAGCGGCAGGGTGGTGTCGCGCAAGAGCTGGGCCGCCAGCTTGACGGTGTCGTTGCCCTTGAGATCCTCCTCGCCGACATTGAGCAGGCCGACCGTCGGCGTCTGCACGCCGAGCACCGTGCGGGCGAAGGCGGCGCCCATGACCGCGAACTGGACCAGGTTGTTGGCGTCGCATTCGACGTTGGCGCCCAGGTCCAGCATCACGCTTTCACCCCGCTGGGTCGGAAAGAAGCTGGCGATGGCCGGCCGGTCGATGCCGGGCAGCGTCTTCAGCACCACTTTCGACATCGCCATCAGCGCGCCGGTATTGCCGGCCGACACGGCACCCGCCGCGGCGCCCTCGGCGACCGCGTCGATGGCCAGCCGCATCGAGCTCCGCCGGCCGCGGCGCAGCGCCTGGCTGGGTTTGTCGTCGGCCGCGACGATCTCGTCGGTGTGACGGATATCGGTGGCGCCCTGCAGACGCCGGCTGCGGGTCACCAGCGGCTCGATGCGGGCCTTGTCGCCGAAGAACAGGAAGCGCGCGTCGGGATAGCGCTCGCGCGCGATATCGGCGCCACGGACCACGATGCGCGGCGCGTTGTCGCCGCCCATGGCATCGAGCGCTATCGTGACGGGATCACCCAAACCGGCTGCTCCGGCGCGGCGGCGTCAGACCGCGCCCTGCGGCTCCGCCACTGCCCGGCCGCTGTAGTAGCCGCAAGCCGGGCAGACGTGATGCGGCCGGTGCAGTTCGCCGCAATTGTCGCACTCGACATAGGCGTTCGATTTCAGGGCGTCGTGCGAGCGCCGCTGGTTCCGCCGCGAGCGCGATACTTTCTTCTTGGGTACAGCCATCGTTCCAATCTCTCACCAGGTCCATCCGGGCGGCCGGGCACGGCGCCGGGCCCGCCAAAGCGCTGTCAAATCTTCTGATCCTTCAAGCCGGCCAGCACGGCGAAGGGGCTATCGCCGCCGTCGCCGGCGCCCGCCGCGATCGTCTCGTCCGGGCGCCAGTCGACGCCGGGCTTGCGCGGATAGGGGTCGATCGCCAGTGCCACGTGCTGCGCGACCAGCTCGCCGATATCGACGCTGTCACCGGTCAGCGGCTCGGGCGGATCGGCGTCCGCGACGTCAATCACGATTTCGTCGTGATCGAGCCCTTCCTCGCCTGTCTCGGGCGCGAAGACCACGTCGAATTCCTCGTTCAAGCGGGCCGAAACAGGCTCCAGCGTCACGACACAGGACTGTAACACATCGGCCGTGAATGTCACTTTAACGTGGATTTTGCCCTGTTCTTCCGCCCACACGCGGGCATCCGCCACCAGGCTCCGCAGGCCGGCCAGCCCGAATCGCGCGGCCAGCGCCGCCCGCTCCGGCTGGTCCGCCGTCAGCCGCCGCCGCAGCTCTCCGGCGCTCACCTCGTCAATCGAGACGGTTCTGCTGAACTCGGGTGTTGCGAGCATCGTGCTCACGACAAGACACTCCATTCGGTGAATTCCGGACGTCGCCGTCCCGCCCCGATCCAGGCGGCGCGCAAAATAGGCCTATGCCCTTGTCCGGTCAACGGGTTTCCTCGGCCATCCGCGGTCCCGGCGGCGGCGTGAACCGAACCTCGCCGGCC
>JANQKO010000206.1 GCA_028281075.1 Alphaproteobacteria bacterium
CCCACTGGGCACGCCATACTCAAACGGCAGGAAACGGCGCAGAAAGCCCAGGTGAGACTTGCCCCAGGCCTCGATGTCGTCAAAGTCATCGCACGAGGCGATGGTCGCGCAGACCACCAGCAGCAGGACCTCCGGCAACGGATGCAGGACACGCCAGCGCTCGCGCGGGTCCTCAATGACAGAGAAATGCTCCAACAGGCTGGCAAGACGTGGCTTGGCAACGGCGGCTTCCATGACAGGCGCTCCAGATCGAGGAATCACGATCAGAGCGAATCACAACAGATCCGCAACGCCAACCTCTTCAACAAATCCCGTTAACCTGAGTTCGTTGCCCTGGCGTCGATCGGTCGCAACTTGATCCCGGCCGGGAAATTTCCTATGATATCATCGATGATATCAGGAGGTTCGCCGATGGGTCAGGTCATTGTCCGGAACCTGGACGACGAGGTCGTCACGGCGCTGAAGTCACGGGCGAAACGGCACGGACAGTCGCTGGAGCAGGAGTTGCGGGACATCCTGACGGCCGCCGCGCGGCCCCGGCCGGAAGAACGGCTGGCGCTGGCAAAACAGGTCGCCGCCATGACTCCGGGCCCGTTGCCGGCCAGCAGCACGGATCTGATCCGCGCCGATCGCGACAGCCGATGACACTTGTCGTCGACGCCAGCGTCGCCTGCAAATGGATCTTCCGGGAGGCTGGCACCGAGGCGGCGCAATCCCTGCTGGCCACGGACCAACCGCTGATCGCGCCTGACTTGATTCTGGCCGAAGTGGCCAACGTTGCCTGGCGCCGCGTCCGCATGGCCGAAATCGGCAGGGAACAAGCCGCCGCCGGATACCAGGCGGTGGAAACCTGCATCGACAAGTTCGTGCCGACACGGACGCTGACGGCACGGGCGCTCGATATCGCCCTGGAACTGGATCATCCGGTTTACGACTGCCTCTATCTGGCGCTGGCCGAGGCCGATGGCGCGGGCCTGACGACCGATGACCGGCGACTGCTCGAGAAGGTCGACGGCACGAGGTGGTCCGTGACAGTCATGGCCCTGGAACGGGTTCAGACCTGATGCCCGGCTCCGGCCGGCATCACGAGGCACGATGCCGGCGCCGCCCCCTGTTTCGAGTTGATATCAATGATATCGTTGCTTACATTGAATTCAGATGCATTTCGAGGTTGAACGAATGGCCAGCATCACCATCCGCAAACTCGACGACGACCTGAAGGCTCGTCTCCGGATGCGCGCCGCCGAACATGGCGTCTCGATGGAAGCGGAAGCACGGGCGATCTTGCGTGCGGCGCTGACGCGCGAAGCGAAGACCGGCAGAAACCTCGCCGAGGAGATCCACGCGCTCTTCGCGCCGTTTGGCGGCGTCGAGTTGCCGGACATACCGCGCGAGCCGGCCCGCGAGCCGCCCAAGTTCGATGAATGATCGTCGTTGACACCAACGTCCTGTCCGAACTGATGCGCGCGACGCCATCGGCGATCGTCATGCGATGGATGTCAAACCGGTCGTGGGCGCAATTGCACACCACGGCCGTAACACAAGCCGAAATCCTCTTCGGCCTGGCCATAATGCCCGACGGTCAACGGCGACGTTCCTATTTCGCGGCCGCCGAACGCATGTTCAATGAGAAGTTCCAGGATCGCGTATTGCCGTTCGACTCCAAGGCGGCCCACATATACGCCGACATACTGGCGAAGCGACGGGCCATCGGACGTCCGATCTCACAATTGGATGCGCAAATCGCGGCGATCGCCCGATGCCACGACGCCGCGGTGGCGACCCGAAACGTCGCTGACTTTGATGATTGCGGCGTACACCTGACAAATCCGTGGACCGAATAAGCCGATTCAGTCCCTTCCCCATGTCGCCCGACGCGCCGTCCCTGATTTGCCGGACGCCGCCGCATGCGGGATGATTGCGGCGGGAACCTGCAATGGGACAACGGGGGTAAGCGGCGATGAAGCGGAAACATGCCGGCGGCGCCGCCCGCAAGCACGCCAGGTCGGACCAGCAGATCGCGGTCGACGCCCATGCCCGACGGCGCGGCGGCGGCCGGGAAGCGTTCCGGTCGGACCAGCAGATCGCGATCGAGGCCTACGAACAGCGGCACGGCGAGGCGACCCGGCCGACGCCCGAGCGGCTGAGGCGGAAGCTCTACAAGCGCGAGATGACGCGGCTGCAGATCGAGCTGGTGAAGCTGCAGGAATGGATCCGCGACCAGGGCCTGAAGGTGGTGGTGGTCTTCGAGGGCCGGGACGCTGCCGGCAAGGGCGGCACGATCAAGCGCATCCTGCAGAGCCTGAACCCGCGCATCTGCGACGTGGTGGCGCTGGGTACGCCGACCGACCGCGAGAAGACGCAATGGTACTTCCAGCGCTACGTGGCCCAGCTTCCGGCGGCGGGCCAGATGGTGCTGTTCGACCGCTCCTGGTACAACCGGGCCGGCGTCGAGCGGGTCATGGGCTTCTGCACCGAGGAGGAATACCGCGACTTCCTGCGCTCGGCGCCCGAGTTCGAGCGCATGCTGGTGCGCTCGGGCATCATCCTGATCAAATACTGGTTCTCGGTCAGCGACGCCGAGCAGGAGCGCCGCTTCAAGGACCGTATCAAGACGCCGACCAAGCGCTGGAAGCTGAGCCCCATGGACCTGGAATCGCGCCGGCGCTGGGTCGAGTATTCCAAGGCCAAGGACGAGATGTTCCGGCATACCGACATCAAGCAGGCGCCGTGGTACGTGGTGGAATCCGACGACAAGCGGCGGGCGCGGTTGAACTGCATCCGCCACCTGTTGAGCCAGATCCCCTACAAGGACCTGACGCCGGAGCCGGTCGAGCTGCCGCGGCGGCAGCGGGCCGGCGGCTACGTACGGCCGCCGATGAGCGAGCAGACCATCATTCCCGACCACTATCCCGCGGATGGTGGCCGATGACGCGTATCGGCGTGCGGGCGCTGGCCGACGCGGCCGCGGCCGAGATCGAGACCTGGACGCTGGAGCAGGCGCTGGCCCGGCACGGCGACGACGACGTGGTCTTCGTCGACGTGCGTGACGTGCGCGAGGTCTGGCGCGACGGCACCATCGCCGGGGCCTACCACGCGCCGCGCGACATGCTGGAATTCTGGGTCGATCCCGACAGCCCCCATGCCAAGGAGATCTTCCGGAGCGGCAAGCGCTTCGCCTTCTTCTGCGCCTCGGGCGACGGCATGCGCTCGGCGCTGTCGGCCAAGGCCGTGCAGGACATGGGACTGCGGCCGGTCTGCCGCGTCCATGGCGGTTTCGCCGCCTGGCGCGACGCCGGCGGCCCGGTCGAGCGGCACGAGCGGAAGGGCTGAACGGCGCGGAAACGGACAGTCTGGCCCCGAAACCCGTTGATGCTATTATTCCGGGCAATGTTCGGCGCGTGGGGGCACGCATGACCAATCGGGAGACATTGATGCGTAACACGACAATTCCGTTGACCAGGTTCCAGATCAAGGTGGCGGCCGGCGCCGCCGTGCTGGCGCTGGCGGCGGCCGGACCGGCGGCGGCGCAGGACGTGAAGATCGGCACGTTGAACGGCATGACCGGCGGCCTTGCCGCCTATGCGCCGCCGATCATCGACGGCCAGAAGCTGGCCGTGGACCACGTCAACGCCCAGGGCGGCATCCTGGGCGGGCGCAAGCTGGTACTGGTGCCCGGCGACACCCAGAGCAACCCGACCGGCGCCGTCGACGCGGCGCAGAAGCTGGTCTCGGTCGACGGCGTCGCCGGCATCGTCGGCGCGCTGGCCAGCAGCGCCACGATCTCGTCGGCGACCAGCGTCACCGTGCCGGCCAGCATTCCGCAGATCTCGCCGGCCTCGACCTCGCCGGCGATCACCACGCTGGACGACAAGGACCTGCTGTTCCGCACCACGGTCAGCGACGCCTACCAGGGCGTGGTGCTGGCCCGCGTCGTGCACAAGCGCGGCATCGAGCGGGTGGCGATGACCTATATCAACAACGATTACGGCAAGGGCCTGGCCGAGGCCTTCCGGCAGGCCTACACCAAGCTTGGCGGCACCATCACCGGCGACCAGCCGCACGAGGAGAACAAGGCCTCCTACCGGGCCGAGCTGGCGACGCTGGCCTCGGGCGATCCGGAAGGCCTGGTGACCATCGCCTACCCCGACAGCGGCGGCAAGATCATCATCCGCCAGTCGCTGGAGAACGGCTTCTTCGACCGGTTCATCATGACCGACGGCATGCGCCAGTCCGAGGTCGTCGAGGAGATCGGCGCCGACAACCTGAAGGGCTCGTTCGGCACCGGCGCCGAAGCGCCGGGCGACACCTCGGCCTCGATGGCGTTCGAGAAGGCCTATTCGGCGGCCTTCGAGACCACGAAGGAGAAGTTCTATATCCGCGAGGCCTATGACGCGGCCTTCCTGCTGGCGCTGGCCATCGAGAAGGCGGGCGACACCGACGGCGCCAAGATCCGCGACGCCCTGCGGCAGGTCTGCTGCGCGCCGGGCGAGACGGTCGAGCCGGGGCAATGGGAGAAGGCCCGCAAGCTGATCGCCGACGGCAAGGACGTCAACTATGTCGGCGCCGCCGGCGACCAGGAGTTCGACGGCTCGGGCGATGTCGCCGGCACCATCGGCCATTGGGAAATCCAGGCCAACGGCGACCTGAAGGTGATGGAGATCTATTCCGACTGACCCGATGTAACGGCCCTCTCCCTGATTGCTTGCCGGGTCATCCGTATGCGTCGGTTTTTCAGGGAGAGGGCCGTCCGCCTCGGCATCCTGCTGCTGCTCGCCACGCCCCCGGCGGGGCTGGCGGCGGCGGCCAACGATCCCCCGATCAGCGAAAACGCCGCGGTCGAGCGACTGCTGACCGCCGACCGGGTCGATCCGGACTGGTTCGACCCGGCGTTCCTGGCACGGGTGCCCGCCGCCCAGGTCGCGGCGATCGTCGCCTCGCTGCGCCAGCGCTACGGCGGCTTCCGCGCGGCGCGCATCGAGCGCGGCCGCGGCAGCCTGCGCCTGGCCAGGGCCGAGGTGCCGGTGCGGATCGCGCTGAACCCGGACGGCCGGGTGATCGGCCTGTTCTTCGGCGTGCCGGCCCTGACCGATGCCGGACCGGCCGAACTGGTCGCGCAATTCGCGACGCTGGCCGACGAGGTATCGGTCCTGGTCCGCCGTGGCGACGCGGCCCTGGCGGAACGCGAACCGGACCGCCCGCTGGCCGTCGGCTCCGCCTTCAAGCTGGCCATCCTCAAGGTCTACGAAGACCAGGTCGCGGCCGGCGCGTTGACACGCGACCGGGTCGTGCCCCTGCGGCCGGCCTGGCGCTCGGTACCGTCGGGCATGCTGCAGGACTGGCCGGCCGACACGCCGCTGACGCTGGAGACGCTCGCCGCGATGATGATCGCGCTCAGCGACAACACGGCGACCGACGCCATGCTCGACATTCTCGGGCGCGACGCCGTGGAGACGGTGTCGCCGCGCAACCGGCCGTTCCTGACCACGCGCGAGGCGGCGCTGATCAAGGCCGGGGCGGCATCGGGCCTGCTGCGGCGCTATCGGGCGGGCGGCACCGTGGAACGCCGGCGCCTGCTGGCAACGCTCGCGGATCGCGAGCTCGGCGACATCCGGGATTTCGGCACGACGCCGACGCCGGACATCGAATGGTTCTTCACGACGCGCGAACTCTGCGACCTGCTGGACGGGCTGTTCGCGACACCGGCCGTGGCGATCAATCCGGGTCCGGTCGATGCATCCGCCTGGGTCCGCGTCGCCTACAAGGGCGGCTCGGAGCTTGGCGTGCTGAACCTCACCGCCGCCGCCGAGGGCGGCGACGGCGCGCGCGTCTGCGCGTCGGTCACGCTGAACGCCGGCCGGGCCATCGATCGGCAGCGCGCGACGGTCCTGTTCGCCAGCCTGTTCCAGGCCCTGCGGTCACCCGACTGAGCCGCCTTTGCCGGGGCCCTCGCGATCGGCGTCGTCGAGCGGGACCGGCTCGGGCGGGCGTTCGGCCAGGATGCCGCGGCTGAAGCGCTGCAGGATGATCTGCAGGGCGAGGCCGATCAGGAACACGCGGATATAGGCCGAGCGCAGGGCCCAGTCCGACGGGAGCTGGCGGGTGACCAGCTCGGTCAGCGACCAGATCGCCCAGATCAGCATCGGCCCCAGGATGGCGCCGCGGTTGTTACCGCTGCCGCCGGCGATCAGCATGACCCAGACCAGGAAGGTGACCAGCAGCGGCTCGGTCGCCTCGGGCCCGATGAAGCGGATCGAATGCGCCATCAGCGCGCCGCCGAGCCCCATGATCATGGAGCCGAGCACGAACGCCTCGAGCCGGCGGGCCATGATGTTCTTGCCGGCGGCCCGCGCCGACAGCTCGTTCTCGCGGATCGCCCGCATGACCCGGCCCCAGGGCGAGTTCAGGCCACGCTGCATGGCGACATAGATCACGGCGACGATGGCCAGCACCAGCAGCAGGAAGGCGAGGTTGTTCTGAAACGGCGACAGGCCCTCGAACGGCCGCGGGATGCCGGGAATGCCGCGCGGACCGTTGGTCAGCCAGTCCTCGTTCTTGACGATGAGGCGGAGGATTTCCGCGATGCCGATGGTGGCGATGGCGAGGTAGTCGCTGCGCAGCGTCAGCGTCAGCCAGCCGATGAAGACGGCGACGACGCCCGACGTCAGCATGGCCGCGACCAGCCCGACCGGCACCGGCAGCGCAAAGCCGCCGAGATAGTCGGGATGCGCCGGCGTGGTCAGGATCGCCGAGGTATAGGCGCCGACGGCGAAAAAGCCGGCGATGCCGGCGTTGAACAGGCCGGTGAAGCCCCATTGCACGTTGAGGCCCAGGCACATCACCGCGTAGATGCCGCCGATGGTCAACAGGCTGACGGGATAGGCGAGGAAGGTGGCGAGGTCGGCCATCAATAGACCCTTCCCTTGAACAGGCCGCTCGGCCGCCAGAGCAGCATCGCCACCATGATGGCGAAGGCGACGGCCGACTTGTAGGTCGGATCGAGCAGCGGCGTGGTGCCGATCCAGGGATAGGCCGACAGCTCCTCGGCGATGCCGATGACGAGGCCGCCGGCGATGGCGCCATAGGGCTTGCCAATGCCGCCGAGGATCGCCGCCGCGAACACCGGCAGCAGCATGTTCCAGCCGATCAGCGTGGTGATCTGCGTGTCCATGCCGAGGAAGACGCCGGCAGCGCCGGCGAGACCGCCGCCCAGCACCCAGGTCCAGGCGACGATGCGCTCGGTGTTGATGCCGGTGATGCGGGCGAGATCGGGATCGTCGCTGAGCGCCCGCATGGCCTTGCCGGTCTTGGTCCGGGTCAGGAACAGGTGCAGCGCGACGACGAGCGCCACGGACAGCAGCACGATCCAGATATGCCGCTCGGCGATGCGCAGGCCCTCGACCACGATCGGCTTGCGGAAGCCCTTCTCGTAAACATGGCTGTGCGGCCCCCAGGCGAACTGGATCGCCGCGCGCAGCATCAGCGCGACACCGAAGGAGGCGACCAGCACGATGATCGTCGGCCGGTCGCGCAGCGGCCTGTAGAACAGCCGGTCGATCAGGATCGCCATCAGCACGACGCCGGCCATGGCGACCGGCAGCGCGGCGTAGACGGTGAAGCCGAGGCCGACGACGAGCGGCAGGGCGACATAGGCGCCCAGCGTCATCATGTCGCCGTGGGCGAAATGGGCGAAGCGCAGAATGCCGAAGATCAGCGACACGCCGATGGCGCCCAGCGCATAGATGCTGCCGAGGACGATGCCGGGGATCAGGTAGAAGTTGACGAATTCGAGCAAGGGGGTGGGTCCTTATCCTGCTCGAGGTGTTTGCGATAGCGACGTCAGATAGCCCTCACCGTCGAACGTATACGTTCGACCCTCTCCCGCAAGCGGGAGAGGGGGCCGCTGCCGCTGCTGTTTGTTTCCCCTCTCCCGCCTGCGGGAGAGGGAGGGACCCGCGCGACGGTAGTCGCGTGGGAGGGTGAGGGCTGGTGTTTGTGTTCGCACCATCATCCCCCCAAAAACGCTTCCGCGACCTCGCGGTTGGCCAGCAGGTTGGGGCCGGTGTCGGTGAAGCTGTTCTGGCCGTTGACAAGCACGTAGCCGCGGTCGGCGAGCGCGAGCGCATGACGGGCGTTCTGCTCGACCATCAGGATGGCGATGCCGGCGCGGTTGATCTCGACAATGCGCTCGAAGATCTGCTCGACGAAAGCCGGCGCCAGGCCGGCCGTGGGCTCGTCGAGCAGCAGCAGCCGCGGATCGAGCATCATGGCCCGGCCCATGGCGACCATCTGTCGCTGGCCGCCCGACAGCAGGCCCGCGGCCTGGCGACGCTTGTCGCGCAGCGGCGGAAACACCTCGTAGACGCGGGCGAGCTGTTCGGAGATGTCGCCCGAGCGGATATAGGCGCCCATCTCCAGGTTCTCGTGCACGGTCAGGTTGGGAAACACGTTGCGCTCCTGCGGCACGTAGGCGAGGCCGAGGCGGGCGACGCGATCCGGCGACAGGTTGGTGATGTCCCGGCCGTCCCAGGCGACCGCGCCCTCGCGGATCCGCACCAGGCCGAACACCGCCTTCATGGCCGTCGACTTGCCGGCGCCGTTGGGACCGATGATGACGACGATCTCGTCGCCGTTCACGGCGAGGTCGACGCCGTTCAGGATATCGGCGCCGCCATAGCCGCCGTAGACGCCGCTCGCCCGCAGCAACGCCGCCGTCATGCGCCGGCCCCGCGGTCGGCCGCGCCGCCGAAATAGGCCTCGATCACGGCGGGGTCCTTTCGGATATCGGCCATCTGGCCCTGGGTCAGCACGCTGCCATGGGCCATGACCACGACGGGATCGCAGAGCTCGGCGATCAGGTCCATGTCGTGCTCGATGATGCAGAAGGTATAGCCGTGCGCGCGGTTGAGGCGCTGGATATCGGCGCAGAGCTTGGCCAGGAGGGTCCGATTGACGCCGGCGCCGGGCTCGTCCAGCAAAACCGTGCTGGCACCGGACATCATGGCGCGGCCCAGTTCGAGCAGTTTCTTCTGGCCACCCGAGAGCTCGCCGGCAAGCGCGTCGCGGACATGCGAGAGGTTCAGGAAGTCGAGCACGTCCTCGGCCCGGCGGCGCACGTCCGCCTCCTCGCGCCGGATGCGGCCCCAGGCGAACCAGGACTGGACCAGGCTCTCGCCGGTCTGACCGCCGGGCACGACGGCCAGGTTCTCCAGTACGGTCATGGCCGAGAATTCGTGCGGGATCTGGAAGGTCCGCACCAGGCCCAGGTCGAACAGGCGTTCGGGCGCCAGGCCGGTAATGTCGCGGTCGTCGAGCCGGATGCGCCCGGCCTCGGGCCGAAAGACGCCGGCGATGGTGTTGAACAGCGTGGTCTTGCCGGCGCCGTTCGGGCCGATCAGGCCGGTGATGCTGCCCTTCTCGACCCGGAACGAGCAATCGTCCACGGCCCGGATGCCGCCGAAGCTCTTCGAGACCCGCTCGATGGCGATCGAGGCGCCCATCTCAGACCATGCTCCCCCGCAGCGCCGCGGCGACGGCCAGCGGACTGGCGCCGAAGGTGGATTCGTTCAGCGTGAGGCCGATGTCGGGAGTGTGGGGCCCAGGACGCCCTGACACGGGATGGTTCTTCAGCGGCATCGTTCGGACACCGCCGCCTTACGCGGCGGGCGAGCCGGGCGGCGCGTTCCAATCGAGGGGATAGATCGGACGGCGCAGGTTCCGGAACGGGAACAGGCTGTAGTCGGAGCTGCAGACACCGGGACCGGCGACCAGCACGATGTGTTTGGCGATCGGCTCGAAGCCGGCGCGGAAATGCTGCCGCGACTTGATCAGCACGTATTTCTTCTTCGCCGGATCGATGCCGGCATGGGTGAAGCAGCCGGTATCGAACGGCTCGAACCGGTCTTCGGAGACGACGATCTGGACGGGACCGGTGTCGAGCACGGCGGTGCGGCCCATGCTGATCATGGTGCCGGTCGCCATCGGGCCGGTGATGCGGAAGCGGCCATCGGTAATGCAGCGCACCCGGCCCGTCACCTCCAGCGGCCGGCCTTCGAGCTTCAGCGCCGGCATGTCGGTCTTGCCGCCCAGTTGCAGCGTGACCTCGGCGCCGACGCCGGCCTCGATCATCCGCGCCACCGATTCCGGATCCCAGATCGGGCCGGCGGCGACGTCGTCGAGGCCCTGGCGCATGACGTCGGCCAGCACGTCCATGACGTCCTGGTTGCCGCCGGCGCCGCAATTGTCGCCATGGTCGACCAGGATCACCGGGCCGTCGTCGAGCGCCTTCGCCCTGGCGATGGACTCGGCCATGGGCTCGACCTGGAAGATGAAGTCCTCGCGGCGCTGCCAGGCGAGCTCCATCATGCGGTCGATCAGATGCTCGGCCGAGTCGCCGGCGCCGTCGGCGACGACGACGGCGCCCAGGCCCACGTGCGGGATGTCGGCCAGCGGAAAGCCGCCGAAGACCGAGGCATTCAGCACCTGGCGGCCGGCCTCGGCCGCCATGGCCATGTCCATGATGTCCTTCATCGGCTGGCCGGCCGGCGTCTGGCGCAGCATGTGCGTCAGCATCGGCCGCGAGCGCCAGAGCATGACCGGCCTGACCTCGCCCTTCAGCGCCCGCATCAGCGTGCGGCCGGCGCGCTTGCCGGTCTCGTACATGTCGACATGCGGATAGGTGCAATAGCCCGTGATCACGTCGGCGTTGTCGACCATGGTCCGGGTCAGGTTGGTGTGGAAATCGAGCGCCACGGCGACCGGCAGGCCGGGCGCGATCTCACGGATACGGCGTAGCAGCTCGCCCTCGCCGTCGTCGTGCGCCTCCGTCACCATGGCGCCGTGCAGGTCCAGCAGGACGGCGTCGCAGCCGGCGGCCACGGCCTCGCAGATCGCCGCCGCCATGGTCTCGAAGGCCGCCGTCGCGACCGGGCCGCTGGGCGCGGCATTGGCCGCCATGGGCAGGACGATTTCGGCGTTCTCGGCGTCGGCGATGTCGAGGAAGGCGGCGATCGGGTTGTTGGTGCCGCGATAGGCCGCGATGGCGCGCGCGCCGTCGACCGGCCCGCCGCCGGGCCCGCCACGGCCGAACGACGTCAGCGGCGTCGGCAGCGGCGAAAACGTGTTGGTTTCGTGCCGCATCATGGCAATGACGAAACGCATTCGGCCGCTATCCCCTCCCTGTCGCCGACACCAGCCTCACGCGGCGGCCGCGGGAGTCTAAACCAGCCCCGATGCCGCCGTCATCCGAAAGCGGCCGGCGGCGGAACCCGCGACACCGGACGCCTCGCCCGCAATTGCGGCTTGGTCAATTTGCCCACAGAATGGGCGCAACGGATTCCTGGTATTCGAAACCAGGTCCGCCGTGGATGGGGGCGTCGGACAATGACGATGGATCGCATGGGGGCCGTTGCCGCCCGGATCTCGGCAACTCTTCTTGTTCTGATCGCGCTGTTCGCCGCCGTCGAGGCCGGCGCCCAGAGCCTGAGGGCGGCCGACGCCGCCGAGCTGGAACGCCTGATTGGTGCTGCCCGCGATCAGGGCGCCAGGGTCGTCGTCATCGAAGCGCCGGCCGACGCCGGCGCGGCCCGGGACGGCGCGGCCGAGCCGAAGCTGTCGGCCGTGGTCGAGGACCAGGCGCTGCAGGTGCGCGCGCGTTTCCGCGAGATCCTGGCCGGCGCCGGCCGCTTCGCCGACCATGCCGGCGAGACGGTGCGGCAGTACGACCCCGACGGATCGATGTTCTGGCCGCTGCCGGCGGTGCTGATGGCCGTGCTTTTCCTGGTCGCCGGCTACGGCGCGGAAACGCTGTTCAACCGCTGGGGCCGGTCGCATTTCCGGCACCTGTTCAACCCGACGCCCGCCAGCGAGGTCGAGAAGATCTCCTACCTGCTGCTGCGGGGGTTGATGCAGCTCGTCGCCCTCGTGCTCGGCCTGGCCGTCGCCCTGCTGGTCGGCCTGGCCTTCGACCGGGGCGAGACGCATGTGCGCGATACGCAGTTGATCGTCATTCTGGGCGTGACGATGGTGCGCGCCATGTCGGTGTTCTTCCAGAACCTGTTCGCCTACGACACGCCCAGCCGCCGCCTGTTGAACCTGACCGACGTGGATGCCGTCCGCATGCATCACGGCCTGATGGCCATCCTGGTCATCAGCGGGCTGTCGATCGGCATGTGCCTGTGGATGGAGGCGCTGGCGCTCGACCGGGACGCGCACGTGCTGGCGCTGATGGCGACGACGCTGCTGGCGACGGTCCTGCTGTCGGGCTTCGCCATCGCCGAACGGCGCACGGTGGCCGGCATGATCCTGGGCCCCGGCCCGGTCGCGGCGAAGCCGGGATTCGTCCGGCTGGTCGCGGCCGTCTGGCATATCCTGGCGCTGCTCTATTTCGCCGTCGCCTGGCTCGTCAGCGGTGTTCGCCTGATCCTCGACCTGCCGAACGCGCTCGGCCTGGTCGGCGATCCGGTGCTGATCATCTTCTTCGCGCTTGCCGGCTACGGCGCGGCGCTGCTGCTGATCGAGTGGCTGTTCACGCGGCGCGACGCGGGGGGCGATGCCGAAGCCGTGCCGGACGACGCGGCGGCCACCGACGACATCGCCACCGACGCGCCGCCGCCCGGCTTCAAGGAGCTGGCCGAGCATGCCGCCGCGCTGATGACGGCGGCGCTGTCGGTCTGGCTGGTCTTCGACCTCTGGGGCGTCAACCTGACCGAGGACGGCGGCATCCTGCACAGCCTGTGGGAGATCCTGCTGATCGGCTTCCTGGCCTATCTCGCCTTCGCCGGGGTGCGGATCGCCATCGACCGCAAGATCGCCGAGGAAGGCGGCGTCGACACCGAGCCGGAGCCGGGCGAGGAAGGCGGCGCCCAGGGGACCTCGCGGCTGGCGACGCTGCTGCCGTTGTTCCGGAATTTCCTGTTCATCGTCATCGCCGTGATCGGCGGCATGATCGCCCTGTCCGAGCTGGGCGTCGACATCGCGCCGCTGTTCGCCGGCGCCGGCGTGATCGGCCTGGCGATCGGTTTCGGCGCGCAGGCCCTGATCCGGGACATCTTCTCGGGCGCCTTCTTCCTGATGGACGACGCCTTCCGCAAGGGCGAATACATCGACCTGGGCGACGTCAAGGGCACGGTCGAGAAGATCTCGATCCGGTCGATGCAGCTTCGCCATCATATGGGGCCGCTGCACACCATTCCGTTCGGCGAGGTCCGGCACCTGACCAACTACTCGCGCGACTGGGTGATGATGAAGCTGCCGCTGCGGCTGACCTACGACACCGACGTCGAGAAGGTGCGCAAGCTGATCAAGAAGCTGGGCCAGGAACTGCTGGAACATCCCGAGCTGGGCGGGAAGTTCATGCAGCCGCTGAAGTCGCAGGGCGTCTATCAGATGGAAGACTCGGCGATGATCATCCGGGTCAAGTTCATGACCAGGCCCGGCGACCAGTTCCAGGTGCGCAAGGAAGTCTATGCCCGCATCCGCGCGCTGTTCGAGCAGGAGGGCATCAAGTTCGCCCACCGCGAGGTCACGGTGCGCGTCGCCGAGACGCCGAACGACGAGCCGCTGACGCCGGCCCGGAAGGAGGCCGTCGCCGGCG
>JANQKO010000225.1 GCA_028281075.1 Alphaproteobacteria bacterium
CCCCCCAATTGTCATGCCGGCCCGCGCCGGCATGATCCCGGTAAGGTAGCTGTCGCCGGGTCCCGAAGGACATGGTCCGCATTCAGGTGTGCATCGTGGTCGCCGCTACAGCTTCGCCGCCTCGGCCCGCAGCCCCTTGAAGACGTTGACGCACATCAGCAGCAGCACCAGCGCGAACGGGAAGCCGGTGGCGATGGCGGCCGCCTGCAGCGACCCCAGTCCGCCGCCCAGCAGCAGGGCGATGGCGACCAGGCCCTCGAAGGTGCACCAGAAGATGCGCTGGGCGACCGGCGCGTCGATCTTGCCGCCGGCCGTGATGGTGTCGATCACCAGCGAGCCGGAGTCGGACGAGGTGACGAAGAAGACGATCACCAGCGTGATGCCGATGAACGACAGCACGCCCGACATCGGCAGCGGCTCCAGCATCTTGAACAGCGATAGTTCCGGCGTCCAGGCGGCGATGGTCTCGGTGACGCCGGTATAGCCGTCGTTGACGAACTGGCTGATGGCGGCGCCGCCAAAGGCGTTCATCCACAGAATCGAGACGATGGTCGGGATGATCAGCACGCAGAAGACGAACTCGCGCACGCTGCGGCCCTTGGAGACCCGGGCGATGAACATGCCGACGAACGGCGACCAGGAGATCCACCAGGCCCAGTAGAAGGTGGTCCAGCCGTGCAGGAAGTCGGTGTCCTCGCGGCCGATCCAGTTGCTCAGCGGCACCAGGTTCACGGCATAGGCGACGGCGCCGGTGAAGAAGCCCCGCACGATATCGAGCGTCGGGCCGACGGCGATCACGAAAACCAGCAGCAGGAAGGCCAGCACCATGTTGATCTCGCTCAGCCGCTTCACGCCGGCGTCGAGACCGGCGAGCACGGAGACCAGCGCCACGACCGTGATGCCGAGGATCAGCAGCACCTTGGTGACGTCGGTGACGGGAACGCCGAACAGGTAGTTCAGGCCGGCGCTGGCCTGCTCGGCGCCGAAGCCGAGCGAGGTGGCCAGGCCGAACAGCGTCGCGAACACCGCCAGCGTGTCGATGACGTGGCCGAACCAGCCCCAGACCGCGTTGCCGAACACCGGATAGAAGGCCGAACGGATGCTGAGCGGCAGGCCGTAATTGTAGCAGACCAGCGCCAGCGCCAGGGCGACCACGGCATAGATCGCCCAGGGGTGCAGGCCCCAGTGGAAGATCGTCGCGGCCATGCCGAGCGACCGGGCCGCGTCCGGGTCGTCGCCGCTGACGCCGAGCGGTGGATTCTGGAAGTGATAGACCGGCTCCAGGACGCCGAAGAACATCAGGCCGATGCCCATGCCGGCGGCGAACAGCATGGCGAACCAGCCGGCATAGGAATAGTCGGGCTTGGCGTCGGGACCGCCGATGCGGACCTTGCCCAGCGGCGAGACGATCAGGAACAGGCAGAACAGCACGAAGACGTTGCCGGCGATCATGAACACCCAGTCGAAGGTCGACGTCAGCCAGGGCCGCAGCGCGCCGAAGAAGGCCGCCGCGCCCTCCTGGAACATCAGCACGAAGATCACGAAGGCGACGATGATCACGCCCGAGATCAGGAAGACCGGGTTGTGGATGTCGAGGCCCAGGATGCGGATATTGTCCTGGCCGACCTCATAGTCGGTGGTGCCGATGCTGCTCATGGTTCCGTCCCTCCGCGGAAGTGACGGCGGCGGGCGGAAATCGTTCGTGCGAAAACGGCCGCCGCCGTCTTGCTTGTTGTTTCGACCAGGGATGCGACTGCATGCGTACGCGGTCGTCGACTTGGCACGGTATGCCAATAGGCGATGTTATGTCGCGCGCGCCGATAGAGATCATTCAGGAAACGACGAAGATTGTCTATTCGCGAAGCCGTATCGACAGTGGACCTGTTGTCCGTTACGGCATGGAAGACGCCGGCGTGTTCGATGTCACCGGCGTCGCGTGGTCGCGAATATCCGAACGGTCGCCGAGCTGGCGTTCGTCGAGATTGTAGAGCGCATCGATCAGGCCGGCCCGCAGGCCGCCCGGCCCGGCCGCCCCGGCCGCCGCGATGCTGCCGGCCGCGCCCATGATGGCGAGGCCCGCGACCGTGGCCGACAGCGGCGCCGCGTTGACGGCGCAGCAGGCGCCGATAAGGCAGGTCAGGGCGCAGCCCAGCGCCGTCACCCTGGTCATCATCGGATCGCCGCCGCCGACGGCGATCACGTCGCGCCCGTCGGTGACGTAATCGACGGCGCCGGTCACCGCGACGACGGCGCCCGTGTCGGCGGCCAGCGCGCGTGCCGCCCCGATGGCCTCGTCGGAGGCGTGCGCGGAATCGACGCCCGAGGCCCGGGCGGCCGCGTCCCGGCTTAGCGTCATGATCTCGGAGGCATTCCCGCGAATGACCGTCGGCCGCAGCGCGCGCAGCCGGTCGGCGAGGTCGCGCCGGAACCGCGTGCCGCCGACGCCGACCGGGTCGAACACCCAGGGCTTGCCGTGCCTGGCCGCGGCGGCGGCCCCCGCCCGCATGGCTTCGGCCCGGTCCGCCGACAAGGTGCCGATGTTGACGGTCAGCGCGGCGGCCTTGGCGACGAATTCCTCGACTTCCTCGATGGCCTGCACCATGGCCGGCGAGGCGCCGGCCGCCAGCAGGACATTGGCCGCCAGGTCCATGGCGACGAAATTGGTGATGTTGTGGACCAGCGGCGCCTGCCGGCGGAC
>JANQKO010000234.1 GCA_028281075.1 Alphaproteobacteria bacterium
GGTCCGGCCCTTCAGCTGGAGCGACCAGGCATGCCGCGCTCTCAACGAGACGGGTCGACGCGCGCACATCGGTCAGTTCGTCGGCGAACAGGTTTTTGACAACCTGCTGGCGGCGTTCCGCGCCGACCCGGCCGCCCATCCGCTGGCCACGCCTTCCGGCCGTGTCGAGATCGCCTCGGAGACGATCGCCGGCTTCGGCGACGCCGACCTTGCCGGCCACGCGCGGTGGCGGGCGCCCGAGGAGTGGCTGGGCGCGCCGCGGGCGGAGACATACCCGCTGCACCTGATCTCCAGCCAGCCGGCGCCGCGGCTCCACAGCCAGATGAGCTTCGCCGCGCCGTCGGCCGCCGGACGCCGTGGCGGGCTCGAGCCGCTGGGCCTGAACCCCGCCGATGCCAGGCGGCGCGGCATCGCGGAGGGCGACGCCGTGCGGGTCTTCAACGAGCGCGGCGAGACGCGCGCCTCGGCCCGCCTGATGGACGGCCTCGCGCCCGGTGTCGTCCTGCTGCCGACCGGTGGCTGGTACGCGCCGCGGGACTGGGGCCGGCCCGGCAGTCCCGACCGTGGCGGCAACCCCAACGTGCTGACCCGGGATACCGGCACCTCGAGCCTGGGCCAGGGGCCCTCGGCGATGAGCGCGCTGGTGGAGGTCGAGCGTCTGGCCGGCCCGCCGGACGCGGCCGACGTCTTCGCGCCGCCGGAGATCCTGGCGCGCAGCCAATGAACCCCGAGGCCGAGGCCTCGATCCAGCGATCAGGAGTGAACATGTCCCCATCGGCCGCCCCCATCAGCCGCTACCCCGTGCCCGCGCTCGACGACCTGCCGGACGATATCCGCGCCAGGATCGAGGCGGTGCAGGAAAAGGCAGGCTTCATACCGAACGTGTTCCTGGCGCTTGCCTACCGGCCGGCCGAGTTCCGTGCCTTCATGGCCTACCACGACGCCCTGATGGACAAGGAGGGCGGCCTGACGCCGGCCGAGCGCGAGATGATCGTCGTCGCCACCAGCAGCGCGAACCAGTGCCAGTACTGCGTCATCGCCCATGGCGCGATCCTGCGGGTCTATGCCAAGGATTCCCGGATCGCCGATCAGATCGCCACCAACTACCGCAAGGCCGACATCGGTCCGCGCCAGCGGGCCATGCTGGACTTCGCGATGAAGGTGGCGGGCGCCGCCCAGGAGATCGGCGAGGCCGATCTGGCGGCGCTCGAGGTCGCGGGCTTCGACCGCGACGAGATCTGGGACATCGCCGCCATCGCGGCGTTCTTCGGCATGTCGAACCGCATGGCGAATTTCACGGACATGCGCCCGAACGACGAGTTCTACATGCTCGGGCGGCGGGCGTGACATGGCCCCGGGGGCGCGGATGCCGGCCTGGGAGTCCGTGAAGAAGCCGCCGGTGATTTCTTCGCACGGAAAATCAACGGTGACAGTCTCTTTGAGTTGTGCGCCTTAATGGCGCGTAACTGGCGCGGTAATGAAAACAGGAGCGACAGATGGTTCAGACCGCCGGCGTGAAGCGGGGCCGCATGCATCTGCGTCTGGACGCGAAGACCAAGCGCAAGCTGGAGCGGGCGGCCGCCTATGAGGAGACGACCGTCAGCGACTTCGTGCTGACGAACGCGGTCGCGGCTGCCGAGCGCGTTATCGAGTCGCACGAGAAGGTCGTGCTTTCTGCCCAGGATTGGGACGTCTTCCATGATGCCCTGCTCAACCCGCCGGAGCCGAACGAGAGGCTGAGGAAGGCCGCGCGCCGCTACCGCGAACGTGCCGGTGGATGAGCCACCCTGGTCATCGAGCCGCTCGGCCCGCGGCATGATCGCGCGGCCTTCGCCTGCGGCGAGCCGGCTCTCGATGCCTATCTCCGGCGGCAGGCCTCGCAGGACGCGCGGCGGCGCGTGACGCAGGACTTCGTTGCGGTCGGCAACGCGCCGGAGACGGTTGCCGGCTGTTACAGCCTGAGCGCCGCGAGCTTCGAGAAGGACGAACTGCCGCCGGCCCTGGCGAAACGGCTGCCACACTATCCGGTGCCGGCCGCCGTGCTCGGACGGCTCGCGGTCGATCGAACCCGGCAAGGACGGGGCCTTGGCAAGATGCTGCTGCTCGACGCGATCCGGCGGGTCGTGTGGGCCGGCACGACGCTTGCCGTGTACGCGATGGTCGTCGATGCCAAGAACGCGCGCGCGGGCGTTCTATGAACGCTATGGATTCCGCGCCCTCGGCGGCACGCCGCGCCGCCTGTTCCTGCCGCTGGAAACCTTCGAGAAGCTCGGACTGTAGCCTGGCGGCCGGGCGGATTGTAATCTGGCCGGGCACGCACTAGGTTCGGCGGCGGCGGGCCGAGGGTGGGCGGCGGATGCGGGAAGGCGGCTTTTGTTGAAACGGATTCCCTGGCTGACTGGCGCGGCGCTGCTCGTCGCGGCGCTGGTCGCCGTGCCGATCCTGAGCGTCGTCTGGAGCGTCTTCCAGCCCGGCCAGGGCAACTGGCCCCACCTGGTCGAGACGGTCCTGCCGGACTATGTCGCCAACAGCCTGATCCTGATGGCCGGCGTCGCCGTCGGCGTGGTCGTGGCCGGCGTCGGCCCCGCCTGGCTGGTGGTGATGTGCCAGTTTCCCGGCCGCCGCGTTTTCGAATGGGCGCTGATCCTGCCGCTGGCCGTGCCGGCCTACGTGGTCGCCTACATGTATACCGACGTCCTTCAGGCGGCCGGCCCGGTGCAGACCCTGCTGCGGGACCTGACCGGCTGGACGGTGCGGGACTACTGGTTTCCGAACATCCGCAGCCTGGGCGGCGCCATCGTCATCTTCTCCGCCGTGCTGATGCCCTATACCTACCTGCTGGCCCGCACCGCCTTCCTGGAGCAGTCGGTCTGCGTGCTGGAAGCCGCCTCGACCCTGGGGCGGTCGTCCTGGAACCGGTTCCGCACGGTGGCGTTGCCGCTGGCCCGGCCGGCCATCGTCGCCGGCACGGCGCTGGCCCTGATGGAGACGCTGGCCGATTTCGGCACCGTGGCGCATTTCGGCATCCACACCTTCACCACCGGCATCTACCGCACCTGGTTCTCGATGGGCGACCGCGTCGCCGCGGCGCAGTTGTCGAGCATCCTGCTGGCCTTCGTCTTCGCCCTGCTGCTGCTGGAGCGCTACAGCCGGCACAGGGCCCGGTTCTACCAGACCAGCCGCAGGTACCAGCCGCTGAAGCCGATCCGGCTGCGTGGCGTCAAGGCCTGGGGCGCGACGCTGTTCTGCGCCGTGCCGCTGATCGTCGGCTTCCTGGCGCCGTTCCTGATCCTGTTCTGGATGGCGCTGACCGCGGGCCACGACCTGCTGAGCGCGCGCTACATCGCGCTGACCGGCAACAGCGTCACCCTGGCGGGCGTCGCGGCGGTCCTGGCCGTGGCCCTGGCGCTGCTGATGAGCTATGCCCAGCGGATCGAAACGTCGCGGCTGACCGCGGCCGCCAACCTGGTCGCCGGCATGGGCTACGCGATCCCGGGCTCGATCATCGCCGTCGGCATCCTGATCCCCGTCGCCACCTTCGACAACGCGCTGAGCGCCTGGCTGGCGGCGAATTTCGGCATCCGGACCGGCCTGTTGCTGACCGGCGGCATCGCCGCCCTGGTGTTCGCCTATCTCGTCCGCTTCATGGCCGTGGCCCTGCAGACCGTGCAGGCCAGCTTCACCAAGATCACGCCCAGCATGGATGATGCCGCCCGTACGCTCGGCCGCGGTCCCGTCGTCACCGGCCTGCGGGTGCATCTGCCGATCCTGTCGGGCGGCATGCTGACCGCCGGGCTGATCGTCTTCGTCGACGTGATGAAGGAGCTGCCGGCGACGCTGATCATGCGGCCGTTCAATGTCGACACGCTGGCGATCCAGGCCTATAACCTGGCCAAGGACGAGCGCCTGACCCAGGCGGCGACGCCGTCGCTGGTGATCGTCGCCTGCGGGCTGATCCCGGTCCTGGTCGTCAGCCGCGCGATCATGCGGTCGCGTCCCGGCGCCAAGGCGGCCGGACGCCTCCGTGGCGCGACCGCCGCCGGCCCCGAGGCCGTCGCCTGAACAGCAAAAGCCCCGGCGCGTCGCCGCGCCGGGGCTCCCGTTTCGAACCTTACGCGGCGGGTTACTTGTAGCCGACGCGGTCGTAGATCTTCTGCGCCTCGGGCTGGTTCTCGCCGAGCGCCGACAGGTTCAGCGTATCGGACCGGAAGATGCCGAGCTGGGCGACGCTGTCCGACAGGCCGATGCCCATCACCGCGGGATACTCGTCGTTGCCGGCGGAGAAGTATTCCTGCGCCGAGTTACTGGCGAGATATTCCAGGAACTTGACGGCGTTCGCCTTGTTCGGCGCGTGCTTGGCCACGCCGGCGCCGGAGATGTTGGCATGCGCGCCGGTCGAGCCCTGGTTGGGGAAGACCCAGCCGATGCGCGACATGGCGTCGGTGTCGAGACCCTTCACGTTCTTCCGCAGCGCCCGGGCGAAGTAGTAGGTGTTGGAGACGGCGACCGCGCATTCGCCGGAAGCGATGCCGCGAAGCTGGTCGGTATCACCGCCGGCGGGATCGCGGGCCCGGTTGTTCCACACGCCCTCGGCCCATTTCGCGGCCATGTCCGGCCCCTTGTGGGCGATGATCGAGGACATCAGCGACAGCATGTAGATGTTGCCGGAGCTGCGCGTGCAGACCATGCCCTTCATCTTCGGGTCGGCCAGCGAGGCGTAGCTCCGCAGGTCCATCGGGTCGACCTTGTTCCGGTCGTAGAACAGGATGCGGATGCGCTGGGAGAAGCCGTACCAATGCCCCTTGGGATGGCGCAGCCATTCCGGGATGCGGGCGTTCAGCGTGTCGGACGTCACCGGCTGCAGCAGCCCGGCCTGGTCGGCGCGCCAGAGCCGCCCGGCGTCGACGGTCAGCAGCACGTCGGCCGGGCTGTTGGCGCCCTCGGCCTTCATCCGCGCGATCAGCGCGTCGGCCTTGTCCTCGATCCGGTTGATCTTGATGCCGGTCTGCTTCTCGAAGTCGGCATAGAGCCGTTCGTCGGTGTCGTAGTGGCGGGAGGAATAGAGGTTCAGTTCGCCGGCCGCCTGCGCCTGTGCCGTCGCCAGCAGCGACAGCCCCGCGGCGGCGGCCAGTAAGCCAGAAATGCGCATACAATCACTCCTTCGTGTTTCATTCCGTTGCGTGACAGCCGAACCCGGCGAGGCCGCGTCGCGGCGCGGAACATCCCCCTATCGCTATAGCGCCGCCTCGGTGGAATTGCAAATGAATATCAGTATTATTCGCAACGCGAGGCGACGCGCGCCGGCCGCCGACGGACGGCCCGGGGCGGCTATTCCAGGCCGTATGTTCTGATTTTGTTGTAGAGGGTGCGCGAGACGCTGCTGGCGCTGTCCGACCCCGACCCCGACCTGGCCTGCGACATGCTGCCGGGCGGGCCGCTGCCCTTCGTCGATTACGTGGCGACGATGCGCTTCCAGCCGGTCACCGACCGCGGTGTCACCTTCGCGTCGTGGTCGGCGGTCTTCGACGTCGACGACGGCCGGCACGACCACTGGCGGCACTTCGTCGCCGAGGAGGTCGTCATCGGCGGCCCGCGCGCCCTGGAGGCGAGCTTGCGGGACGGCGCCTGACGCCGTTCGCGGCGTTCGGTCGCGCGCGGGGCGGGCCAGCCGCTGCACGGTGGGAGGTGGTGCGCGACGATGCGGGCGAGCGGGCCACGGGCAATCGCGACGGTTCTGCCAGATAGTCTCTCAATTTAGTGCACTGTCACCGTAATCTTGAGTTCTGCATGAAATTTATCTGTTAGCATAAAGGCTATTTACCTCCAAGATAATCAACTAGAGCATAAGTTATTACAAAAATAAAAGGAATTGTTAGTATTAAGCAAAAAATTATGTAAGCAAATGAAATTACTTTCTTGGTTTTTGTATCACTGTTATAAATAAAGAAGAAACTTGTAAACGGAAAGTAAATAAAAGGCCATGTATAAAAACTCAGGGATGAAATAAAATTGACCAGAACGTTTCTCACGTCAAGAAGGAGTCCGATCGCGATGAGAATAAAAAATAATGAATTACCAATAATGGCTAATTTAAAAAATGCTATGGAGAAATTGTTCGTCCGAAAATGGCGAATAAGATTTTTTGGATCTATTTCCATTTTAGTGTTAACTATTTAGTTTTATCACCACTCCACCACACTCACGCCCTGCCCACCGGGCGCCGGCTGGAGCGACTTCACCTTGCGGCTCTTGAAGGTTTCTTCTTTCAATCGACGCATGATTTCTTCGGTGCCGCCGAAGGGGCAGACGAGGTCGATGAGCCAGAGCTGGTCGCCGGAGCGCCATTCGGCGGGCGCGAGGCGGCGGACGCCCGCGGCGAGGCGGGTGGCGGCTTCGTCGTTGAGGAACGCCCAGGAGGCGAAGGCGACGGGCAGGTTGTCACGGCGCCAGAGCCGGAACTGCTTCAGGCCGATCGGCGGCATCAAGAGCCATTCCAGATCCTGCACGAACATGTGCTTGTGCAACGGCGAATGCATCATCACCCCGGCTGCCTGGCCGAGGATGCTGGAGAGATCCGGCGTGATGTTCGGGCGCTGGGCGGCGGCGTCTGTGACGGTCTGGCTCGTCGGGGAGGCCTCGGGGGCGGGCCAGCCGCTGCACGGTGGGAGGTGGTGCGCGGCGATGCGGGCGAGCGGGCCATGGGCAATCGCGACGGTTGTGCCAGATCGTCCCTCAATTTTGTGCACTGTCACCGTGATTCCGTAATTCTAGAATAAACCTCTTTCATTAAGTAAATTCGAGTACATCTATCTACCATGCTATTAACATCCTCCAGTCAAGTAGTTAAAGAAGGGGCAGTATTCTCCAGATGTGTTGGGCGCATATGCATAGCTGATCCAAATAAATATAAATAATAAAATTGAAAGTATTATATATAGCAAGCAACTTAAGCCATACAGTAATTTACTGATATTCTTTTTTCTTGAAATTTGACCAATAATCAATAAGGAAATTGGAAAATATATAAATAATAAGAACGGGAGAAGGCGATTTGGTATATTTTGATCAAATTGGGATAAAAATGATAATAATAATTTGCTCGCAGTGTTTGATAAAGATATCAATAGAAGAAATAATAAAGGAATAAAAAACAAAAATAGATATATCGCTAGAAACCTTCTATCTTCATGGGAGGAGGTGATTGGCTTTTTCATGTTTGTTTCATAAATAGTGAATTGCGCCAGTTTGGAAAATTCAGTCAATATGGATTCTGCAAAACAAACTACCCGAGAGGTATATCCATTTTACCACTCCACCACGCTCAAACCCTGCTTGTCCGGCGCGGGCTGGAGGGACTTCATCTTGCGGTCCTTGAAGGTTTCTTCTTTCAATTGACGCATGGCTTCTTCGGTGCCGCCGAAGGGGCAGACGAGGTCGATGAGCCAGAGTTGGTCGCCGGAGCGCCATTCGGTAGGCGCGAAGTTGCCAGGCCCATGGATGCCGGCCGCCGCCGGCATGACAGAGGTGGGCAGGCTTGCGGTGGCTTCTTCACAGGCTCGGAGGCCGGCGGGAGTGGGGCGGCGGCAGGCGCCGGATGCCGGCCGGCGGCGGCATCGCGGGGTGGTTGCCGGATCGCGCGGACCGGTCGCCGTTGTCCGAATGACGGTGACGGCCCGGCGGTCATGCGCCCGGAGCGGAGAAACCACGTTACACGGATGCCGCACGTCGACCCCGCAATCCAACCTCCATACGGTACGGCCAATATGACCGCTGCTTGCGGCATGACCCCGAAACAATCATTCCCCGGAAGCGGCTTCGACCGCAAGGGCGGCGATGCGGCGGTGGCGGGAACGGGCCCGGCATGGCCTGCCGGGCGCGCGGGTGCCAGAATGGGCCGCCGGGACGGATCTCGGTACCGCAGCCGCAGGGGTATCGGCCATGATCAAGCGACTGTTCGTCCTGCTGTTCCTGCTGGTCTGGAGCGGGCCGGCGGGCACGCAGACGGCCATTACCGGACCGGGCGCCAATTCCTGCGACCTGTTCATGCAGTTCCACGCGCAGGACCCGAAGGCGCGCGAACTGCTGTTCTTCGCCTGGGCGCAGGGATTCATGTCGGGCATGAACGTCGTCGCGCTGCGGCTCAAGGGCGAGGTGATCGACCTGCGGCCCGAGGCCTACGACGCGGACCGGCAGATGATCTTCCTGCGCAACTTCTGTTTCCTGCACCGCGGCGAAGCCTATGCCGAAGCGGTTTTCGAGCTGATGACCGAGTTGCGGCACGCCGCCGGCCCGCCGGCGGACAAGCCCTGATCCGCGCGGCGCCGGCCCGCCGCCGCCGGCGGGGCCGGCGCAGACGCAGCACTGTCCTGTCAACCGGCCGCGCCGCTCGTGTATCCGCGCCGATGTCGCGCGTGTTCGCGGCGCCGGACAGTGGCGGGCGGCAACACCGGCATAGATCAAATCAGCGCGTATTCGTCACCCGGCACCGGCGTATATAAGAGTCCATATCAAATGACCTTGCCGAACGCGTGTCGAAGCGGCGACGTCATGCGCCGGATTTGACACTGGTCTTCGAATTCGCCGCGCCGCGGGCCGCATGCCGCCACCGTCATATGGAATGACATATGGACCGGCGGCGGGTGGCCGTCCCGACCACAGGCCTGCGTCCATCGACGCGGGCCGATCGCCGCCCCGCTACGGGCATCCACCTACGGTGTCCCGCCAATTTCGCGGCACCGCGCGCGGCCGCTAGCATGGACCCTCGCGCGCCTGCGTCCGGTGGGGTCACGGTTGTGGCGTGGGCGTACGTCATGGAACCTGCTTCTGGACCCCGGGGGGGAGCGGCGGTGTGCTGTCGGACGGGACGAACGGGATTGGCGCGTCGGTCGCCGCGCCGCGTGGCGGCGTGCACCGACGGGTGAGGCGGCATGCGGCGGGCTGACGCCGGATCGGGGCCGCGCAAGCTGCTGTATGTCCGGCCGGGCGCGGCCGCGCCGGGCGCGGGCGCGGACCTGCCGGCGCTGGCGTCCGCCGGCTGGCAGGTCCATGCCAGCGCCGACCGGCAGGGCGCGCGGCGGCTGCTGGACGAAACCGCGTTCGACGTCGGGCTGGCCTACCTGAACGGCGATCCCGTCGAGCGCGTCCGCGCGGACATGGTGGCGCTCTGGCGCGCCGACGAGAACCTGCCCTGGATCGCCCTGCTGCCGCCCGAAGGCCGGCATGACGCCGAGGTCTGCCGCGTGCTCTGGGAATCCTTCTACGATTTCCACACGCTGCCGCCGGATATCGAGCGGCTGCTGACCACGCTCGGCCATGCCCATGGCATGGCGATGGTCGCGCGCACCGCGTCGCGGGCGGCGACGGCGGACACGACCGAGCCGCAGATGGTCGGCGTCGGCCCGGCCATGCAGGCCGTGTTCCGGAACATCCGCAAGCTGGCCGGCGTCGACGCCCCCGTCCTGCTC
>JANQKO010000243.1 GCA_028281075.1 Alphaproteobacteria bacterium
CATTCCCCTCCAACGCCAGATCGAACAGCGCGTTGGCATAACGGCCGGCGATATCGGATACGACGCTTACTTCGGCAGACACGTGGGATCAGTCCTGGCTGCGGCGGTGCGGATAGGCGTAAGACATTGAAATCTAATGGAAAAACGAAGAGCAAACGGACCACATCGGCGTTGCCCCCGACGCCCGGGCTAGTTAGCATAGGGCCGAACGCCATGCAAGCCGGCAGCGGCCGCCTTGCGGCAAATCGCCGCTTCCGATCACAACGCCGGTGATTTCCGAAACAAACCTATCAGGCGGCGCCGGCCAGCCAGCGCCTTTTCGAACCAACTGATCAGACGAAGCTGTATGGATCGACGTCGATGGCGATGCGGACGTTGCCGGCCGGCTTGATCTTGTCGACCCAGGCGCGGGCGAGCTCGGACGCGTTGGTCCGGCGCGGCGTGCGCATCAGCAGGCGATAGCGGAACCGGCCGCGCAGCAGCGTCATCGGCGCCGGCGCCGGGCCCAGCACCTCGACCGTGTCGCTGGCCGGCGCGCAGCGACCCAGCGCCGCCGCGGTGTCGGCCACCCGCGCCTCGTCCGGGCCCGAGACGATGATGGCGACGAGGCGCGTGAACGGCGGCATGTGCGCGGCGCGGCGCGCGGCGGTCTCGCGTTCGATGAAGGTCCGCCGGTCGTCCGACACCAGCGCCTGCATCACCGGATGCTCGGGCATGTAGGTCTGCAGCAGCGCCCGGCCGGGCCGTTCCGCCCGCCCGGCCCGGCCGGCGACCTGGGCGAGAAGCTGGTAGGTGCGCTCGACGGCGCGCAGGTCGCCGCCGGCGAGGCCGAGATCGGCGTCGACCACGCCGACCAGCGTCAGCAGCGGAAAATTCAATCCCTTGGCGACGATCTGGGTGCCGATGATCAGATCGACCTCGTGCTCGACGATCGCGCGCACGACCTCGGCCGCGCCGCGAGGTCCGTGCACGGTGTCGCTCGCCACCATCAGCGCGCGGGCCTCGGGGAACAGCGCGCCCACCTCCTCCAGCAGGCGCTCGACGCCCGGACCGCAGGCCGCGAAGCTGTGCTCGGCCTCGCAGTTCGGGCAGCGGTCGGGCAGGGGCGCGGCGTAACCGCAATGATGGCACTGCAGCCGCCGGGCGAATCGGTGCTCGACCAGCCAGGCCGTGCAGTTCGGGCATTCCAGGCGGTGGCCGCAGGCCCGGCACAGCGTCAGCGGCGCGTAGCCGCGGCGGTTCAGGAACAGCAGCGCCTGCTCGCCCGCCGCCAGGACCGCCGCGATCCCGTCGGCCAGCGGCGGTGACAGGAACCGGCCACGCGGCGGCGGATCGCGCCGCATGTCGATCGCGGCGACGTCGGGCAGCTCGGCGGCGCCCGGCCGGCCCGGCAGGTGCAGCCGCGCATAGCGTCCCTGCTCGACATTGACCATGGTCTCCAGCGCCGGCGTCGCCGAGACCAGCACGATCGGGATGTCCTGTAGCGAGGCCCGCATCACGGCCATGTCGCGGGCATGGTAGATGACGCCGTCCTCCTGCTTGAAGGCGGCGTCGTGCTCCTCGTCGACGACGATCAGGCCGAGGTCGTGGAACGGCAGGAACAGCGCCGAGCGGGCGCCGACGACGACCCGCGCCCGGCCCTCGGCGACCGCCCGCCAATGGGTCCGGCGCTGGCTCGCGCGCAGGTCCGAGTGCCACTCGACCGGTCCGGCGCCGAAGCGCTGCTGGAAGCGGTCGAACCACTGCGCGGTCATGGCGATCTCCGGCACCAGGACCAGGACCTGCCGGCCGGCCTCGAGCGCCCGGGCGATGGCCTCGAAATAGACTTCCGTCTTGCCGGCGCCGGTGACGCCGTCGAGCAGCGTCGTCGAGAAGCCACCGGCCGCGACCTTCGCCACCAGCGCCGCCGCGGCGTCGTTCTGGCCGCCGGTCAACGGCGGGCCGGCGCGGGCCGGATCGGGCTGCGGCCGCGCGAAGGGCACCGTGCGCAGGACCTCGCGCAGGGTGCCGGCGGCGACCAGCCCGCGCACCACCCCGGCACCGACGCCGGCGATGTCGGTGAGCTCGCGCAGGCCGCGCGGCGGACCGTCGACCAGCGCATCGATCACCCGGCCGCGGGCCGCGGTCATGCGCGCCGGCGGTGGTCCGTCGAGCGTGAAGGCGACCTGCGGCTTCGGCGCCTCCAGCGCCGCCGGCACGCTCATGGCCATGCGCAGCACGGCGCCCGGCGCGGAACAGGTATAGGCCGCCACCCAATCGATGAACCGGCGCATCGCCACCGGCATCGCTGGCACCGGCAGGGCGTCGACGACATCCTTCAGCTTGCCGTCCGGCAAGGCGTCGGCGGCGTCGGCCGGACCACCGCCCCAGACCACGCCCGCGACCAGCCGGCGGCCCAGCGGCACGACCACGAACGTGCCCGGCGCGGCGTCGATGCCGGGCGCGACGCGGTAGTCGTAGGCGCCGGTCAGCGGCAGCGGCAGGAGCACGTGAACGCGGCCGGCCGACTCTTCCGCGGGCGCGGCGAAACTGGTAGTAGGGGTCGGCATCCGCTACACTCTGCCAAGCGGGCGCGCGGCCGACAACCGGCGTCCAACGACCATGTCCGAAACGCTTTTGCGAGTATTGCAGCGCCGATGAAGTTCTTTATCGACACCGCCGACGTCGACGAGATTCGCGACCTTGCCGCCACCGGTCTGCTGGACGGCGTGACGACGAATCCATCGCTGGTCGCCAAGACCGGCCGCGATTTTTTCGAGGTATTGCGCGAGATCTGCGCCATCGTCGACGGACCGGTCAGCGCCGAGGTGACGGCGACCGACACCGACGGCATGGTCAGCGAAGGCCGCACGCTGGCCGACATCGCCGAGAACGTCACCGTCAAGGTGCCGCTGACCTGGGACGGACTGAAAGCCTGCCGGACGCTGACGCAGGCCGGCGTGATGGTGAACGTGACGCTGTGTTTTTCCGCGAATCAGGCGTTGTTGGCCGGCAAGGCCGGCG
>JANQKO010000254.1 GCA_028281075.1 Alphaproteobacteria bacterium
GTCTGGCAGATCGACGGCGTCGGCGTCGGCGCGCTGGCCGAGCCCGAGGACGTGATCGACCTCGGCAATTCGGGCACCGGCGCGCGGCTGCTGATCGGCCTCGCCGCCAGCCACCCGGTGACCAGCATCTTCACCGGGGACGCCTCGCTCCGGCGCCGGCCGATGCGCCGGGTGACCGTGCCGCTGCGCGAGATCGGCGCCGGTTTCGTCGGCCGCGACGGCGACAGGCTGCCGATCGCGGTGACCGGCGCCGCCCAGCCCATGCCGATCGAATACCGCACGCCCATGGCCTCGGCCCAGGTCAAGTCGGCCGTGCTGCTGGCCGGCCTGAACACGCCGGGCGAGACCGCGGTGATCGAGGCGACGCCGACCCGCGACCATAGCGAGCATCTGCTGCGGCATTTCGGCGCCGAGGTCACGGTGACGGAGCTGGCGGACGGCGCGCGGCGCATTGCCGTCACCGGCCAGCCCGAGCTGACCCCGGCCGAGGTGCGGGTGCCGGGCGATCCCTCGTCGGCGGCCTTCCCCATCGTCGCCGCCCTGCTGACGCCCGGCGCCGACATTACCGTGCGGAATGTCGGCATCAACCCGTTGCGCGCCGGCCTGCTGACCACGTTGCAGGACATGGGCGGCGACATCACGCTGACCAACCGGCGCGAGCAGCAGTTCGAGCCCGTCGCCGATATCCGGGTCCGGGGCAGCGCGCTCAACGGCATCACCGTGCCGCCCGAGCGGGCGCCGACGATGATCGACGAATATCCGGTGCTGGCCGTGGCCGCGGCCGCCGCCACCGGCCGGACCGAGCTGCGCGGCATCGCCGAGCTGCGGGTCAAGGAAAGCGACCGGATCGCGGCCATGGCGGCCGGGCTGTCGGTGCTGGGCGTGTCGCTGGAGGAGCGCGACGACGGCTTGATCATCCAGGGCGGCGGCGGGCGGCCGCCGTCCGGCAACCGGCAAGTCACCGTGGCCACCGAGATGGACCACCGCATCGCCATGTCGTTCCTGGTCTACGGCATGGCCGCGCGGGCGGCGGTCGGCATCGACGACGCCGGCATGATCGATACCAGCTTCCCCGGCTTCGTCGACCTGATGAACGGCCTGGGCGCCGGCATCGCCGCGCCATGATCATCACCGTCGACGGGCCGGTCGCGGCCGGCAAGGGCACGCTGGCGCGCCGCCTGGCGGCGCGCTTCGGCTACGGCTATCTCGATACCGGTAGCATCTACCGCGCCGTCGCCCTGCGCCTGCTGCGCGCGGGCACGGACCTGGACGACAGCCGGGCCGCGGTCGCCGCCGCCGGATCACTCGACGAGACCGACCTGTCCGATCCGGCCCTGCGCGACGAGGCTACCGGCGACGCCGCCAGCCACATCGCCGCGCAGCCCGCGGTGCGCGCCGCCCTGCTGGCATTCCAGCGCGCCTTCGCCGCCGATCCGCCGGACGGCCGGGCCGGCGCCGTGCTCGACGGCCGCGATATCGGCACCGTGGTCTGTCCAAAGGCCGACGTGAAGCTGTTCGTCACCGCCAGCCCCGAGGCACGCGCCGGACGCCGCCATGCCGAGCTGCGCGCGCGCGGTGTCGAAGTCAGCTACGAGGCGGTGCTGGACGACCTGCGCCGGCGCGACGCCCGCGACAGCGAACGTGGCGTGTCGCCCCTGCGTCCGGCCGACGACGCCCACTTGCTCGACACCACGAATTTGTCTATAGAAGCGGCGTTTAAGGCAGCTTGCGACATCGTGGCTGGCAAACAAGCCACGACATAGGACGCCGCCAAACGTCAACCCGACAGTCCGGGCACTTCGAACGGCGGTCTCGATCGCCGATATCGTGGGGCCTGTTCGTGCAACGTTCCAAGACCGCCGGAACCAACCGGCCGGCCGGAATACCAACCAAGACCAGGAGACCATTGAATGAGCCAGGCCGACGTCGCCGACAGCCAGGACAGCGCGCCCGACCTTACCCCCTCGACCGAGGATTTCGAGGCGCTGCTCGAAGAAAGTTTCATCGCCCAGGACAATCTCGAGGGCAAGGTGGTCAAGGGCACCGTCGTCGCCATCGAGAACGACGCCGCGATCATCGATGTCGGCCTGAAGACCGAAGGCCGCATCGCCATGCGCGAGTTCGCCAAGGCCGGCGAGGACAAGGACCTGAAGGCCGGCGACGAGATCGACGTCTTCCTGGAGCGCATCGAGAACGCGCTCGGCGACGCCGTGCTGAGCCGCGACAAGGCGCGGCGCGAGGAGGCCTGGAACCACCTGGAGGTGGCCTTCAACAAGAACGAGCGCACCGAGGGCTTCATCATCGGCCGGGTCAAGGGCGGCTTCACGGTCGACCTTTCGGGCGCCATCGCCTTCCTGCCCGGCAGCCAGGTCGACATCCGCCCGGTGCGCGACATCACCCCGCTGATGGGCACCAAGCAGCCGTTCCAGATCCTGAAGATGGACCGCCGGCGCGGCAACATCGTGGTCTCGCGGCGCGCCGTGCTGGAGGAGACCCGGGCCGAGCAGCGCTCGGAGCTGGTCGCCAACCTGACCGAGGGCCAGGTGCTGGAAGGCGTGGTCAAGAACATCACCGACTACGGCGCCTTCGTCGACCTGGGCGGCGTCGACGGCCTGCTGCACGTCACCGACATGTCCTGGCGCCGCGTCAATCACCCGACCGAGGTGCTGAGCATCGGCGAGACCGTCAAGGTCCAGGTCATCAAGGTGAACCCCGAGACCCAGCGCATCAGCCTCGGCATGAAGCAGCTCGAGGCCGACCCCTGGGACGGCGTCGAGGCGAAATACCCGCAGCGCACCAAGTTCCGCGGCCGCGTCACCAACATCACCGACTACGGCGCCTTCGTCGAGCTGGAGCCCGGCGTCGAGGGCCTGGTGCACGTGTCCGAGATGAGCTGGACCAAGAAGAACGTGCATCCCGGCAAGATCGTCTCGACCAGCCAGGAGGTCGAGGTCATGGTGCTGGAGGTCGACCCCGACAAGCGCCGCATCAGCCTGGGCCTGAAACAGTGCCTGGACAATCCCTGGGAGAGCTTCGCCGCCACACATCCGGCCGGCAACACGGTCGAGGGCGAGGTCAAGAACATCACCGAGTTCGGCCTGTTCGTCGGCCTCGATTTCGACCTCGACGGCATGGTCCACATGTCCGACATCTCCTGGGAGCGTTCGGGCGAGGACGCCATCGCCGAGTTCAAGAAGGGCGACGTGGTCAAGGCCAAGGTGCTGGACATCGACACCGACAAGGAGCGCATCAGCCTCGGCATGAAGCAGCTCGGCGACGACCCGTTCGGCGCCGCCGACACGCTGAAGCGCGGCGATATCGTCACCTGCACGGTCGCCAATATCGTCGACAACGGCATTGAGGTCTCGGTCGCCGACGGCCTGCGCGGCTTCATTCGCAAGGCCGAGCTGGCGCGCGACCGGTCCGAGCAGAAGCCCGAGCGCTTCGCCGTCGGCGACAAGATCGACGCCCGGATCAGCAGCATCGACCGCGCCAAGCGCAGCATCACGCTGTCGATCAAGGCGCGCGAGATCGCCGAGGAAAAAGAGGCCGTCGAGCAGTACGGCTCGTCCGACTCCGGCGCCAGCCTGGGCGACATCCTGGGCGCCGCGATCAGCCGCGCCCGCCAGCAGGCCAACGACAAGGCCGAGGCGGAAGCTGGCGGTGACGGTGACGGCGACGCGGAAAGCGGCAAGGACGACGCCTGATCGCGGCGGGCCGGCGTCGTGGCGCGCGGCTTGAGGCGGGACTGATCCGATGTCGCTCGACTCCGACGGCCTGCTTGACCGGCGCCGGCTGAAGCGGCGGCTCGTCGTCTGGCGCGGCGTCGCCATCGTCGCCGTCGTCGCGCTGATCGGCCTGGTGCTGAGCGAGCTGTTTCCGCCGCGCGAGCGCCATGTCGCCCGGTTGAACGTCGACGGCGTCATCGTCGAGGACCGCGACCGCGAGGAAGCGCTCGACAAGATCGCCAGGGACGAGTCGACCGCGGCGCTGATCGTCCGCATCAACAGCCCGGGCGGCACCACCACCGGCAGCGAGGAGCTGTACCACGCGCTGCGCCGCGTCGCCGCCGACAAGCCGGTCGTCGCCGTGCTGGGCACAATCGCCGCCTCGGGCGGCTATATCGCGGCCATCGGCGCCGACCATATCGTCGCGCGCGAAACCTCGCTGACCGGCTCGATCGGCGTGCTGATGCAAACGGCCGAGTTCACCGGGCTGATGGAGAAGCTCGGCATCGTGCCGCATTCGCTGAAGAGCAAGCCGCTCAAGGGCCAGCCGTCGCCGCTGGAGCCGCTCAGCCGCGAGGCGCGCGACGCCATCCAGATCACCATCGACGACGGCTACCGCTGGTTTTCCGACCTGGTGGCGGCGCGGCGCGACCTCGACGAGGCACAGACCGCCGCGGTCGCCGACGGCCGCATCTTCACCGGCCGGCAGGCGCGCGACAACCGGCTGGTCGACGCCATCGGTGGCGAACGCGCGGCACGCGACTGGCTGGAAAGCGAGCACGCGCTGCCGCGATCGCTGCCGGTGATCGATCTGCAGTATGGCGAGGAGGCCTCGCTGAGCCGCCGGCTGGTCATGTCGCTGGCCGGAAAAGTGTTGTCATCAGAAGTACTTATGCTTGACGGCCTGCTGTCGGTTTGGCACGCTGAGTAACGGTAGCGATTGCTTCGGCCGGGTCGCGCCGGGCATCGACATCGACCACATCCGCAACCATGCAGGCGCAAGCCGGGGCCAACGTTTCATGATCAAGTCAGAGTTGATTGCGCGCCTCGCGGAGGCCAATCCGCATCTCTATCAGCGCGACGTGGAACGCATCGTCACCACCATCTTCGACGAGATCACGGCGGCGCTGTGCCGCGGCGACCGGGTCGAGCTGCGCGGCTTCGGCGCCTTTTCGGTCAAGCGGCGGCCGGCCCGCGTCGGCCGCAATCCGCGCACGGGCGAGGCCGTGCAGGTCGCCGAGAAGCATGTGCCCTTCTTCAAGACCGGCAAGGAGCTGCGCGAACGGCTGAACGGCGGCGGCGAACCCTGAGCCGAGCGCGGACAAGGCCGCGATCCGTCATCATGGCGCAGCGCAAGTCGCGAATCCTCAAGCTGATCTTCTGGATCATCCTGCTGCCGATCGCCATCGTGCTGATCGCGTTCGCGATCGCCAATCGCGGCCCGGTCACGGTGCGGTTCGATCCGCTGCCGTTCGCCGTCGACATGCCGCTCTATGCCGTCGGCCTGGGCGGCATCTTCATCGGCCTGGTGTCCGGCGGCATCATGACCTGGCTGCGCGGCGGCCGCTGGCGCCGGGCGGCGCGCGAGCGCCAGCGCGACAAGGAGCAGCTTGAGCGCGAGCTGGCGCCGCTGCGCGACCGGGACGGCCAGGCCGCCCCGGCCCGGCCGGCGGCGACCGGAACCGACATCACCCGCGCGGCCTGACGGTAGCGACGACGATGATCATTGCCTCCGCCGAACAGGTCGACGCCACGCTCGGCTATGCCGACCTGGTGGCGCACCTGCGCCAGGCCTTCGTCGAGGGCTGCGAGGCGCCGCTGCGCCACCACCACACGCTGGCGCACCCGAACGGCCCGGACACCATCCTGCTGCTGATGCCGGCCTGGCGTCCCGGCGGCGGCGTCGGCGTCAAGGTCGTCACCGTGGCGCCCGGCAACGCCGACCGCGACCTGCCGTCGGTGCTGGGCGCCTACCTGCTGCTGGACGGCGTGACCGGCCAGGTCAAGGCGCAGATCGACGGACCGCGCCTGACCCTGCGCCGCACCGCCTGCGCGTCGGCGCTCGCCGCCGGCTATCTCGCCCGCGCCGACGCCAGCCGCATGCTGATGGTCGGCGCCGGCGCGCTGGCGCCGCACCTGATCGGCGCGCACGCCGCCGTGCGGCCGATCCGCGAGGTGGCGATCTGGAACCGGCGGCCCGAGCGGGCCGAACGGCTGGCCGCCCGCCTCGCCGGCCAGGGCCTGAACGTGCGGGCGACGACCGACCTGGAGGCGGCGGCGCGCCAGGCCGACCTGATCGCCTGCGCCACCAACGCCACGGCGCCACTGGTCCACGGCGCCTGGCTCAGGCCCGGCGCCCATCTCGACCTGGTCGGCGCCTTCACGGCCGAGATGCGCGAGAGCGACGACGAGGCCGTGCGCCGGGCCCGCGTCTTCGTCGATACCCGCGACGGCGCCCTGTCCGAGGGCGGCGACCTGATCCGGGCGATCGCCGGCGGCTCCATGACGGCCGACGACATCCAGGCCGACCTGTTCGAGCTCTGCCGCGGCGACCGGGCCGGCCGCGCCGGCGACGACGAGATCACGCTGTTCAAGTCCGTCGGCACCGCGCTCGAGGACCTGGCCGCGGCGGAACTGGTGTTCGACAAGCTGACCGCCGGCGGCTGACGGCGCCGGATCTGCTATAACCGGCGCCGGGATGACCATTGCAGCGAAAATCTGCGGCCTGAACGATGCCGCGAGCCTGCGCGCCGCCACCACGGCCGGCGCGGCCTTCGTCGGCCTGATGTTCTATCCGCCCTCGCCACGGGCGGTCACGCCGGCCGAGGCCGGGACGCTCGCCGCCCAGGTGCCGGCCGGCGTGGGCAAGGTCGGCGTGTTCGTCGATCCCGACGATGAACTGCTGGACACGGTGCTGGCCGCCGTGCCGCTGGACCTGCTGCAACTGCACGGGCAGGAGACGCCGGAACGGGTCGCCGGGATCGCGAAACGCGCCGGCCTGCCGGTGATGAAGGCGATCAGGGTCGCCGAACGCGCCGATATCGAGGCCGCGCGCGCCTACGAGGACGTGGCCGACCGGCTGCTGTTCGACGCCAAGGCACCGAAGACCATGGCCGACGCGCTGCCCGGCGGCAACGGCCTGGTATTCGACTGGAACCTGCTGCGCGACGCGGCCTGGCGGCGGCCCTGGATGCTGTCGGGCGGCCTGGACGCCGGCAACGTGGCCGACGCCGTCCGGATCAGCGGCGCGCCCGCCGTCGACGTCTCGTCGGGGGTCGAAACCGCGCCCGGCGCCAAGGACCCGGCCGCGATCAAAGCTTTCCTTGACGCCGTCAAGGCCCTCTGACAGAACCCGGGGGCCATGTCACCGAAACCGAATTCCTACCGTACCGGCCCGGACGAAAGCGGCCATTTCGGCGATTTCGGCGGACGTTTCGTCGCCGAAACCCTGATGCCGCTGATCCTGGACCTGGCGCAGGCCTATGCCAAGGCCAAGGTCGAGCCGGCGTTCCAGGACGAGCTGGAGCATTATCTCAAGCATTATGCCGGCCGGCCCAGCCCGCTCTATTTCGCCGAGCGGCTGACGGCCCATTACGGCGGCGCCCGGATCTACTTCAAGCGCGACGAGCTGAACCACACCGGCTCGCACAAGATCAACAATTGCCTGGGCCAGATCCTGCTGGCCCGGCGCATGGGCAAGACCCGGATCATCGCCGAGACCGGCGCCGGCCAGCACGGCGTCGCCGCCGCCACCGTGTCGGCGCTGTTCGGCCTGCCCTGCACCGTCTACATGGGCGCCGTCGACGTCGAGCGGCAGCAGCCGAACGTCTTCCGCATGAAGCTGCTGGGGGCCGAGGTCAAGACCGTCACATCCGGCGCGCGGACGCTGAAGGACGCCATGAACGAGGCGTTGCGCGACTGGGTGACGAATGTCGAGGACACGTTCTACATCATCGGCACCGCCGCCGGCCCGCATCCCTATCCCGAGCTGGTGCGCGACTTCCAGTCGGTGATCGGCCGGGAAGCGAAAGAGCAGATGATGCAGGCCGAGGGCCGGCTGCCGGACAGCCTGGTCGCCTGCATCGGCGGCGGCTCGAACGCGATCGGCCTGTTCCATCCGTTCCTCGACGACGATGTCGCGATCTACGGCGTCGAGGCCGCCGGCCACGGCATCGAGACCGGCGAGCACGCCGCGTCGATCACCGGCGGCCGGCCGGGCGTGCTGCACGGCAACCGCACCTACCTGCTGCAGGACGATGACGGCCAGATCATCGAGGCGCATTCGATCTCGGCCGGCCTGGACTATCCCGGCATCGGGCCGGAGCATGCCTGGCTGCACGAGACCGGCCGGGTGAACTACGTGTCGGCCACCGACCGGCAGGCGCTCGACGCGTTCCGGCTGTGCAGCCGGCTGGAAGGCATCATCCCGGCGCTGGAGCCGGCGCACGCGCTCGCCTTCGCCGGCGAGCTGGCCGCGACGCTGCCGGCCGACCACATCCTGCTGATGAACATGTGCGGCCGTGGCGACAAGGACATCTTCACGGTCGCGGACGCGCTCGGGGTGACGCTTTGAGCGGCGGCGCGGCGCGGATCGGGCGGCGCTTCGCGGACCTGCGCGCGGCCGGCCGGGCGGGCCTGGTGACCTACGTGATGGCCGGCGATCCCGACCTGGCGACCAGCGCCCGGATCCTCGCGGGCCTGCCGGCGGCCGGCGCGGACATCATCGAGCTGGGCATGGCCTTCACCGACCCCATGGCGGACGGCCCGTCGATCCAGGCCGCCGGCCAGCGCGCGCTCAAGGCCGGCGCCAGCCTGCGCAACACGCTGGACATGGTCCGCGCCTTCCGGGCCGGCGACGCCGACACGCCGGTCGTACTGATGGGCTATTACAACCCGATCTACAATTACGGCGTCGACACCTTCCTGCGGGATGCCGCCGACGCCGGGCTCGACGGCCTGATCATCGTCGACCTGCCGCCGGAAGAAGACGACGAGCTCTGCCTGCCGACGCTGGCCGCCGGGCTCAGCTTCATCCGCCTGGCGACGCCGACCACCGACGACAGGCGCCTGCCGGCGGTGCTGACGAACACCAGCGGCTTCGTCTACTACGTCTCCTACACCGGCATCACCGGCGCGCGCAGCCTCGATCCGCGAGCCGTCTCGGACGCCGTCACCCGCCTGAAGCGGCACAGCGACATCCCCGTCGCGGTCGGCTTCGGCATCCGCACGCCCGAGCAGGCCGCCGCCGTCGCCCGCGTCGCCGACGCCGCCGTGGTCGGCTCGGCGCTGGTCGAACGGGCGGCCGAGGCCGAGCCTGTCGATGGCGTGCTGGCCCTGGTCCGGTCGCTCGCCGACGGCGTGCGGTCGGCGCGAAACGGTGGCGCCTAGATGAACTGGCTGACGAACTTCGTGCGCCCGAAGATCCGGGCGCTGGTGCGCAAGAAGGAGGTGCCGGACAAGCTCTGGCTGAAATGCCCGAGCTGCGACCAGATGCTGCACCACAAGGAGATCGGCGAGGCGCTGCATGTCTGCCAGTATTGCGGCTATCACCTGCGCATCGGCGCGCGCGAGCGTTTCAAGCAGCTCTTCGACGACGCGGAATTCACCGTCATCGAGCTGCCGGAGGTGCCGGCCGACCCGCTGAAATTCCGCGACGAGAAGCGCTACACCGACCGGCTGAAGGAGAACCGCAACCGCACCGAACAGGACGACGCGGTGCTGGTGGCGCATGGCGGCCTGGGCGGCAAGCCGGCCGTGATCGCCGTGCAGACCTTCCAGTTCATGGCCGGCTCCATGGGCCTCGCCGCCGGCGAGGCGGTGATTGCGGCGGCCAAGCTGGCCGCGCTTCAGGAAGCGCCGCTGATCGTCTTTTCCGCCGCCGGCGGCGCCCGCATGCAGGAAGGCATCCTGTCGCTGATGCAGATGCCGCGCACGACCATCGCCGTCGAGATGGTGCGCGAAAAGGGCCTGCCGTTCATCTCGGTGATGACCGACCCGACGACCGGCGGCGTCACCGCCTCCTATGCCATGCTGGGCGATATCGCCATCGCCGAGCCGGGCGCGCTGATCGGTTTCGCCGGGCCGCGGGTGATCGAGAACACGATCCGCGAGAGCCTGCCGGAAGGCTTCCAGCGGGCCGAATACCTGCTGGACCACGGCATGCTGGACATGGTCGTGCCGCGCCACGAGATGCGGCCGACGCTGATCCGCGTCATCGACATGCTGATGAACCCGACGCCGCCGGCCGACGTCGTGGCGCTGCCGCAGACCGATCTGGAGATCCCGGAACCGCAGCCCCCGGCGCCCGCCGATGAGCCAAGCCCGCCTGCCTGACCCGCCCGCCGCCAGGGGCGACGCCATCCTCGAGCGCCTGACCCGGCTGCACCCCAAGCTGATCGATCTCACGCTCGGCCGCACCGAACGGCTGCTGGCGCGCCTCGGCCATCCCGAACGGCGGCTGCCGCCGGTGGTTCACATTGCCGGCACCAACGGCAAGGGCTCGACGCTGGCCTTCATGCGGGCCGGGCTGGAGGCCGCGGGCTACCGCGTGCACGTCTATACCTCGCCGCACCTGGTGCGCTTCAACGAACGCATCCGGCTGGCCGGCCGCCTGATTGAGGACGACGCGCTGGTCGCGTTCCTGGAACGCGGCGAGCGCGCCAACGACGGCCAGCCGATCACCTTCTTCGAGATCACCACGGCGGTGGCGTTCCTGGCCTTCGCCGAGACACCGGCCGACATCCTGCTGCTGGAGACCGGGCTCGGCGGCACCTCGGACTCGACCAACGTCATCGAACGGCCGCTGTTGACCGCCATCTCGCCGATCTCCTACGACCATCAGCAATTTCTCGGCGACAGCCTGGGCGAGATCGCGGCGAACAAGGCCGGCATCCTGAAGCCGGGCGTCACCGGCGTCATCGCCCGCCAGCCGGCCGAGGCGATGGCGGTGATCGAGGCCCGGGCCGGCGACATCGGCGCGCCGTTGCTGCGCCGCGATACCGACTGGCGGATCGAGACGGTCGACGGCGGCTTACGTTTCGAGAGCGATGGCAAGGCCACGGCGCTGCCGCCGTCGGCGCTCCCCGGCGCGCACCAGCCCGACAATGCCGGCCTGGCACTCGCCTGCCTCGTGCGCCTCGACGGCTTCGACATCGACGACCGCGCGCTGGCCGCCGCGGTGACGGATGTCGACTGGCCGGCGCGCCTGCAGCGCCTGACGGACGGGCCGCTGGCCGACCTGCTGCCGGCCGGTACCGAGCTCTGGCTCGATGGCGGCCACAACCCGGCCGCCGCCGAGCTGCTCGCCGACACGCTGTCGCGCTGGCCACCACGCCCGCTGCATCTCGTCGTCGGCATGATGAACAGCAAGGACTGCCGCAACTATCTCCAGCGGCTGGCGCCTCTGTCGCCGCAGGTGCACGGCATCGCCATCCCCGGCGAAGCCAACAGCCTGGCGGCCGACGCGATCGTCGCCGTCGCCCGCGACGTCGGCCTGCCGGCGGCGCCGGCCGAAGACGCGGCCGACGCGCTCTCGCGCATCGCGGCGGCCAGCGCGAACCAACCCGCGCGCGTCATGATCTGCGGATCGCTCTACCTCGCCGGCGCCATCCTGGCCGCAAGCGACGCGCAATACCCGCGATAGGCGCCGGTCGTCACTGACGGTTCCTCACGAACGACCGCGTTGCAGCCGCTTCTCGACCTGCCGCTTTTCCCAGTCGGCGCCGAAGAGCGAAAACACCTCGAACACGGCCAGGCCATGCGATGCGACCCCCAAGCCCCAACCCAGCGCGGGCCAGATAAACCAGGGGTAATCGGTCGCCATGAAGAAATAGGCCACGACCATTGCCGCGATCGAAATCAGGTAGACGACGAGGTGGCTGTAAAAGCCCTTGATGTCGCGAACGTATTCCAGGGCTTCGCGTTCGGCGTCCGGCAGCTCCCGCTGTTTGTACATGCTCGTCTCCGTCGACAGCGTGGCGATATCCACGTCGAATACCGAAGCCAACGCGCCGAGCGTTTCCAGGCTGGCCTTGCCGCCGCGCTCGATCCGCTGGACCGTGCGCACGCTGAGACCGCTCACCTCGGCGAGGGTCTCCTGGGACCAGCCCTTTTCGAGCCGCAGTTTGCGAACGATCATCGGATCCGCCTTCCGAGCGTCTTGGCTTCGGTGTGACGAGCATCGCGGAATATACACCGAAGACCACGCCAGCGACCCGACACGAACCCGTCATGACGCCGACAAACGGGCAGATCTGGCCTGATTCCACGCTTCCAGAGCCACGGACGCGCGACGGCACGCCCGCCCGGCCGCGAGCCAAGTCTGGTAGCCGAATTTGAGTCAGGCCGCCATTGGCGGCTGTATGGTCAGATCGATTCTTCGATCCACTCGACGATCTTGGACTTGGTCGCCGCGCCGACCTTGGTCGACGCGACCTTGCCGTCCTTGAACAGGATCAGCGTCGGAATGCCGCGCACGTCATACTTCACCGGCGTCGACGGATTGTCGTCGATGTTGATCTTGGCGACCGTCACCTTCTGGCCCATCTCGGCCGCGATTTCCTCCAGCGACGGGCCAATCTGCTTGCACGGCCCGCACCACTCGGCCCAGAAGTCGACGACGACCGGCTGGCTGGCCTTCAATACGTCATCCTCGAAGGACGCGTCGGTGATCGCTTTGGTGGACATTTCTCGTTTCCGCCTCTGTTGTTGAACCCGCTCGGGTTCGAGCTGATATCGGTCGCCGCGCGTCCGGTGGGACGAGATACGCCGGCCCGTTCCGGTACGTTTTAGAGTAGGAACGCCCCGCCCGAGCGTCAAGGTGCGTGCCGGTCCAGCAGCCCGTCGGCCAGCGGCATCAGACGCGGCCCGTCGGTCCACAGCAGCGCGCAGCGCACCGGCCGGTCCGGATAGATCGCCCGCAGGGCGGCGCGATAGGCCGCCATCTGCTTGAGATAGACGCCCGGCACCTCGGCGGCGGTGGCCGGCGGCGGCCGTTGCGTCTTGTAATCGATCACCAGCACCCCGGAAGCGTCCACCCGCAGCCGGTCGACGCGGGCGGCGATGACGCGGTCGCCGATGCGCCCGGCGATCGGCGCCTCGGCACGCGAATCAGGACCGAAGATGTCGGCGAAGTCGGGATCGGCGAGCACCGCCAGCGTCTCGCCGACGATCTCGCGCTGGGCATCCGGCGACAGGCCGTGCGCCGGATTGGCGAGATAGCGCGCGGCGGCCGCCGCCCGCGCGGCCGCCGGCAGGTCCGGCAAGCCCTGCAGCAGGCGATGGATCAGATTGCCGCGCCGGAACCGCGCGCCGTTGTCGGCGCCCAGCGGCGGCTGCACCGGCGGGTCGGCCTCCACCGGCCGCGAGGGCACCAGCGGGCGCGGCGGATCGGCCGCCGGCGGCGCCGGCCGCCGGGCCCAGTCCGGCAACGGCGATGATGGCGGCGGCACGACCGCCGCCGAACGCGGCACCGGCTCGATCTGCGGATTGCCGAGCCGCAGCCCGGTCTCTCCCCCATCGCGCGCGATCTCGGCGCCGAGCGCCCGCATCGCCGCCTCGGCGAAGTCGTACCAGCAGCCGGCCGGCCGGTCCTTCGCGGTCTGCCAGCCGCAGACATAGAGGCGATCCTCCGCCCGCGTCAGCGCCACGTAGAACAGCCGCCGGTATTCCTGGGCCCGCCGCGCCCGCGCCGCCTGCCGGGCGCCGGCCGCGACGGCTTCCTCCATCTCGCGCCGGGGCACCCAGACCAGGCCGTGGTTCACCCCGCCGTCGGCCAGCCAGAACAGCTTGCCGTCCTGGCGCGGATCGGGCGCCCGCACCGTGTCCGGCAGGAACACGATCGGCGCCTGCAGCCCCTTGGCGCCGTGGACCGTCATCACCCGCACCTCGTCGCGGCGCTGTTCCTGGTCGCGCTTGACCTCGGCCGCGCCGGCCTCCAGCCAGGCCAGAAAGCCCTGCAGCGACGGCGGATGCGCCCGCTCGTAGGCGAGCGCCAGGCCGAGAAACTCGTCGATCGGCTCGTTCGCTTCCGTGCCCAGGCGCGCGACCAGGCGCCGCCGGCCGGCCTCGGCGCCGAGCAGGTGGGCGAAGAAGGCGAACGGCGCCGCCATGTCCGCCCGGCCCAGCCAGTCGGACAGCCGGGCATGGGCGGCGGCGAAGGCCGGCCGCTCATCGCGCCGCCGCGTCAGCGCGCGCCACAGCGTGTCGCCGCCGCGGCCATGGGCCAGCGCGAACAGCGTATCCTCGTCGAAGCCGATCAGCGGCCCCTTCAGCACCGTGGCGCAGGTCAGGTCGTCGTCCGGCAGCATCAGGAACCGGGCCGCCGCCATCAGGTCCATCACCGCGAGCTGGTCGGCCAGCACCATGCGGTCGAGACCGGCGACCGGGATATCGCGCGCCTTCAACTGCCGCACCATGGCCGGCAGGAACGGCGCCCGCCGCTGCACCAGGATCATGATGTCGCCGGCCCGGATCGGCCGGCCCGCCGATTCCAGCAGCTCGCCGTCGTCGAGCCAGCGCCGGATCAGGCCGGCGATGCGGCCGGCCAGGCGCTGCACCGGGCTGTCGTCCGGCTCCTGCGTCAGCGGCGGGGACCAGGGCTCGCGGTCCGGCCGTTCCTCCGGCGCCTCGGGCGGCCACAGCTCGACCAGGCCGGCCTGGCCGCGGCGGTGCGCCAGGTGCCGGATCTCGGCGTCCTCGGCGAACAGCCCGTCGCGCGCCGCCGGGTCGGCGAACACGGCGTCGACGACGGCCAGCACCGACGGCGTCGACCGGTAGGACCGCAACAGCTCGACCGGCCGCCACAGCGCCTCGGCCTCGGCGACGCGCCGGCCGAAGAAGGCCCGCATGTCGCCGAAGGCCTGCGGGTCGGCGCGCTGGAACGAATAGATCGACTGCTTCGGATCGCCGACCGCAAACACCGTCCGCACCTGGTCGCGGGCGCCGCTGCCGGCGAAGAATTCCTCGGCCAGCGCCCGCACCACCCGCCATTGGTCGGGATTGGTGTCCTGCGCCTCGTCGATCAGGATATGGTCCAGGCCGCCGTCCAGCTTGTACAGCACCCAGGCTGCGGCCCGCGTCTGGGTCAATAGATCGCGCGTATGCAGGATCAGATCGTCGTAATCCAATAGCGCCCGCCGCCGCTTCTCGTCCGCGTAGGCGTCGATCAGGCGCGCGCCCAGCCGCAGCAGCGCCGCCGTCGCCTCGGCCAGCCGCACGGCCTTCAGGCGCTGCCGGACATCGTGGAGACGCGCCGCCTCGGCGCGCAGCACGTCGTCGGCATCCGGCGCCGTTTCGAGCACCGCCCTGGTCACCAGGCGGTCGCGGATTTCGCCGGCCCGGGTCAGATAGGCGGCGCAATAGTCCTCGAAGCGATCTGGCCGGCCGGCCGGATCGTCGAGCCAGGCGGCGATCACCGCCGCCCGGCCGGCATCGGTCCGGCCGCCGGCCGCGAGCGCCGGCAGAACCCGGCGCAAGGCCGAGACATCGGCCGCGCGGTCGGCGCAGGCGTCGGCGATGACGGCCGCTTCGGTGGCCTCGTCGTCGACCGACAAGGCGGTACGGATGGCCGCGACCAGGCCGTCGATCCCGGCATGCCGGTCCAGCAGGCGCCGCAGCCGGCCGCGCTCGTTGCTGAGCGTCGTCATGATCTCGCCGAACGCCTGCTCCTCGACATGCGCGCTCAAGGCCGCCATCAGCTTGGAGCCGGATTCGGCTTCCGCCGCCAGCACCCGGTCGCGCGCGTCGATCAAGAGCTCGCCGGCCGTGCGCTCGTCCATGACCTGGAAGTGCGGCGCCACGTCGGCTTCCAGCGGGAACCGGCCGAGCAGCGATTCGCAGAAGGCGTGAATGGTCTGCACCTTCAGGCCGCCCGGCGTCTCCAGCACCCGGGCGAACAGCCGCCGGGCCCGGACCTGGTCATCGGCCGCCACCGGCGCGCCGGTCAGCGCGGCGATGCCGCCGGCCAGCGCGGCATCGTCGGCGACCGCCCATTCGCCGAGCCGCCGGTGCAGGCGGTTCGCCATCTCGGCCGCCGCCGCCTTGGTGAAGGTCAGGCAGAGAATCCGTTCCGGCCGGGTGCCGCCCAGCAGCAGCCGCAGCACCCGGTTGGTCAGCACCTGGGTCTTGCCGGTGCCGGCCGATGCCGTCACCCAGACCGAGGCCCGTGGATCGGCGGCGGCGATCTGCTCGCGGGTCGGACGCACCGGCGCGGTCATGGCGCGCCGCCATCGGCGCCGGCGGCCGACCATTCGCCGATGCGCGCCAGATGGTCGTAGTCGCCGAACCGCAATGCCAGGTCGGGCCGGGGCCGGGCGCGGTAAGGTGTCGCCGGGTCGTCGAAGGCGGCGACCAGGGCTTCCAGCCCGGCCCGCGCCCGCGCCGCCGCCTCGGCCGCGTCCATGTTGACCGGCCTGACCTGATGTCAGCTATTTCAGTGAGAAAATCATCAATTGCCGCTGTTGTCTCAGGGGTGGTGGATTCAAGTGGAATGGCAGTAATTTTCTTTCTTGTCATCACAAGATGTT
>JANQKO010000283.1 GCA_028281075.1 Alphaproteobacteria bacterium
TCGTCGCGGCCGACGACGGCGTCATGCCGCAGACGATCGAGGCGATCAACCACGCCAAAGCGGCGGAGGTGCCGATCATCGTCGCCATCAACAAGATGGACCGGCCGGACGCCAACCCGAACCGCGTCAAGCAGGAGCTGCTGCAGTACGAGGTGATCCCGGAAGACATGGGCGGCGACGTGCAGTGCGTCGAGGTCTCGGCGACGGAAAAGCTGAACCTCGACAAGCTGGAAGAGGCCATCGCGCTGCAGGCCGAGCTGCTGGAACTGAAGGCCAATCCCGACCGCGAGGCGCAGGGCGTCATCATCGAGGCCAAGCTGGAGCGCGGCCGCGGTCCGGTCGGCACGGTTCTGGTCCAGCGCGGCACGCTCAAGGTCGGTGACGTATTCGTGGCCGGCGCCGAATGGGGCAAGGTACGCGCCCTGCTCGACAGCCGTGGCCAGCAGGTCGAGGAAGCCGGCCCGTCCGTGCCGGTCGAGGTGCTGGGCATGAACGGCGCGCCGCAGGCCGGCGACGAGTTCAGCGTCGTCGACAACGAGGGCCGGGCACGCGAGGTCGCCGACTATCGCGGCGAGGTCGACCGCGACCGGCGCGCCGCCGCCGGCGGCCGCAGCTCGCTGGAGCAGATGTTCTCGCAGATCAAGAGCGGCGAGCAGAAGATCGTGCCGCTGGTCGTCAAGGCCGACGTGCAGGGCTCGTTGGAGGCCATCATGGGCGCCGCCGAGAAGCTGCATACAGACGAGGTGGCGACCCGTGTTCTGCATGGCGGTGTCGGCGGGATCAACGAATCCGACGTGACGCTGGCGGCGGCCTCGGACGCCGTGATCATCGGTTTCAATGTCCGGGCCAACGCCCAGGCCCGCGACCTGGCGCGCCGCGACAATGTCGAGATCCGCTATTACGCGATCATCTACGAGCTGGTCGACGACCTGAAGGCGGCCATGAGCGGCCTGCTGTCGCCGCTGGTGAAGGAAAACCTGCTGGGCAACGCCGAGATCCGCGAGGTCTTCAGCATCACCAAGGTCGGCAAGGTGGCCGGCTGCATGGTCACCAACGGGCTGGTGCGGCGGAACGCCCGCGTCCGGCTGCTGCGCGACAACGTGGTGATCCACGACGGCGGCCTGCTGAAGACCCTGAAGCGGTTCAAGGAAGACGTGCGCGAGGTCAAGGAAGGCACCGAGTGCGGCATCGCGCTGGAGAACTATCAGGATATCCAGGTCGGCGACGTGCTGGAGGTCTTCGAGCTGGAAGAGGTTCAGCGCGAGCTCTAAGGCCCGCGCCGGCCCGTGCCCCGTACGTAATTCTCTACCGAAGGTGACGGCATGGCGAAATCCCGCGGTGCCCCGGCCCGGACCGACGATGCGCGCGGTCCGACGCAGCGGCAGTTGCGCGTCGGCGAGCTGGTGCGCCAGGCGCTGAGCGAAATCCTGACCCGCGGCGAGATCCGCGACCCGGCGCTCCACGACGTCGCGATCACTGTCTCCGAGGCCCGCGCCAGCGCCGACCTGCGTCACGCCGTCTGTTTCGTCATGCCGCTGGGCGGCCGCGATACCGAGGCGGTCGTCGCGGCCCTGAACCGCAACGCGGCCTGGCTCTCGGGCCAGGTGGCGCGACGGGTGCAGCTCAAGTTCGCGCCTCGGCTCGGCTTCAAGGCCGACCGGAGCTTCGACCAGGCCGACCGCATCGATGCCCTGCTCCGGCGCGGCGACGTCGCGGCCGATCTGGCGGCCGATCCGGAGCCGGGCGACGACGGCGGCCGGACCGATGGCCCGTAGGCGCCGCGGCCGCCCGGTCAACGGCTGGATCGTTCTCGACAAGCCGGCCGGCATGACCTCGACCCGCGCCGTGTCGGCGGTCCGGCGCCTGCTGCAAGCCGCCAAGGCCGGCCATGCCGGCACGCTCGATCCACTGGCCACGGGCGTGCTGCCGATCGCGCTCGGCGAGGCCACCAAGGCCATGGCCTTTGTCGTCGATTCCGGCAAGAGCTACCGCTTCAGCCTGTGCTGGGGCCAGGAACGAGACACCGACGATGCCGAGGGCAGCGTCGTGTCGGAATCCGCCGCGCGGCCGGAACGCGGCGCGGTCGAGCAGGCGCTCGTCCCGTTCGTGGGCGATATCAGCCAGCAGCCGCCAGCCTATTCGGCCATCAAGGTCGATGGCGAGCGGGCCTATGACCTGGCCCGCGACGGCCGGCCGCCGGCGCTGGCGCCGCGCATGGTCCGGATCGACGCGTTGCGCCTGGTCGACTGGCAGCCGCCCGACGGGGCCGGGTTCGAGATGCGCTGCGGCAAGGGCGCCTATGTCCGCGCCATTGCCCGGGATCTCGGCCGCGCGCTGGGCTGTTTCGCCCATGTCACGGCCCTGCGCCGGACCCGGGTCGGGCCGTTCGACGAAGGGTCCGCAATTTCGCTGGATAAATTACAGTCCTTCGGGCATAAAGAGCCGCCCGAAGGGGCATTGTTGCCGGTTGAGACCGCGCTGGCCGACATCCCGGCGCTGGCCGTGACCGGCTCGGAGGCCTCCCGCCTGAAGTGTGGGCAGGCCGTCCGGGTACCCAGCAGTATGGAAGGCACGATCTATGCCACAGCCGATGGTCGGCCCGTGGCTCTCGCCCAGATTTCGGGCGGTGAAGTGCGTCCGGTACGGGTATTTAACCTTTGACCGACAGGAGTTTGCACGATGTCGATCACAGCCGAGCGTAAGGGCGAGCTCATCAAGGAGTTCGCGGTAAAGGACGGCGACACGGGCTCGCCGGAAGTTCAGGTGGCCATCCTGACCGAACGGATCGTCAACCTGACCGAGCACTTCAAGACCCACAAGAAAGACAATCACTCGCGTCGCGGGCTGCTGAAGATGGTCAGCCAGCGGCGGCGGCTGCTCGACTATCTCAAGCGCAAGGATGGCGCCCGGTACGAGCAGGTGATCAAGCGGCTTGGCCTCCGCAAGTAACGGCCCGACGGTGTCGCGACAACGGTCGACCGGCCATGGCCGTCGACGGGACGATCCGGTGACCCCGGTCCGCCAACGGACCGGCGCGGTCACGCGGAGGCGTTGCCGCGCGCCGCGCAGCTAAGCAATGGGCCGGCGGCGCAAGGGCGCCGTTGCGGCCACGACCGAAGAAAGAAGAGAGAATGTTCAACATACATCGCAAGGAACTGGATTGGGGCGGGCGCAAGCTCGTGATCGAGACCGGCCGCATGGCCCGGCAATCCGACGGCGCCGTGCTGGTCACCTATGACGAGACCGCCGTGCTGTGCACGGCCGTCGCCGCCAAGGAGCCGCGCGTCGGCATCGATTTTTTCCCGCTCACCGTCCATTACGTCGAGAAGACCTACGCCGCCGGAAAGATCCCCGGCGGTTTTTTTAAGCGCGAAGGCCGGCCCGCCGAAAAGGAGGTCCTGACCTCGCGCCTGATCGACCGGCCGATCCGGCCGCTGTTCGCGCCGGGCTTCCGGAACGAGACGCAGATCATCTGCACGACGCTGAGCCACGACCTGGAGAACGATCCCGACATCGTGGCGATGATCGGTACCTCGGCCGCGCTCACCCTGTCGGGCATTCCCTTCATGGGACCGATCGGCGCCGCCCGGGTCGGCTACATCGACGGCGAATACGTGGTCAATCCGCGGCTCGACGAGCTGCCGTCGAGCGCCCTCGACATGGTCGTCGCCGGCACGCAGGACGCCGTGATGATGGTCGAGTCCGAGGCCAAGGAGCTGTCGGAAGACGTGATGCTGGGCGCGGTGATGTTCGCGCACCGGGAGTTCCAGCCGGTGATCGAGGCCATCATCGATCTGGCCGAGGCCTGCGCGAAGGAGCCCTGGGATCTGCCGGCGCCGGTCGATCACGGTGATCTGACCGACCGCCTGGCCTCCCTGGTCGAGACCGATCTGCGCGGCGCCTATGCCGAGCCGGTGAAGCAGGCGCGGGTCGAGAAGATCGCCGCCGTCAAGAGCCGTGCCGTCGAGAGCCTGGCCGGCGAGGCCGCGGGCGAGGCGGCGGCCGATCCGAGCGACGTCGGCGATCTGTTCAAGAAGCTGGAGAAGAACGTGGTCCGGGGCCAGATCCTGGACACCGGCAACCGCATCGACGGCCGTGACACCCGGACCGTGCGGCCGATCGTCTCGGAAGTGGGCGTGCTGCCGCGCACCCACGGCGCCGCGCTGTTTACCCGCGGCGAGACGCAGGCGCTGGTGGTGACGACGCTCGGCACCGGCGAGGACGAGCAGTTCGTCGACGCGCTGGAGGGCGAGTACCGCCAGCATTTCATGCTGCATTACAACTTCCCGCCCTATTCCGTCGGCGAGGCCGGCCGGTTCGGCTTTACCGGCCGGCGCGAGATCGGTCACGGCAAGCTGGCCTGGCGGGCGCTCCACGCGGTGCTGCCGGAGAAGGAAGAGTTCCCCTACACCATTCGCATCGTCTCGGAGATCACCGAGTCGAACGGCTCGTCGTCGATGGCCACGGTCTGCGGCGCGTCACTGTCGATGATGGACGCGGGCGTGCCGCTGGCGCGCCCGGTCGCCGGCATCGCCATGGGCCTGATCCTGGAGGGTGAGAAATACGCCATCCTGTCGGACATCCTGGGTGACGAGGACCATCTCGGCGACATGGACTTCAAGGTCGCCGGCACCACCGAAGGTGTCACGTCGCTGCAGATGGACATCAAGGTCGCCGGTATCACCGAGGCGATCATGCGCGACGCGCTGTCGCAGGCGCAGGAAGGCCGCCTGCACATTCTCGGCGAGATGGGCAAGGCGATCGGCGAGTCGCGGCCGGACCTGAAGGAGACCGCGCCGCGCATCCATGCCATGAAGATCAACACCGACAAGATCCGCGACGTGATCGGCAGTGGCGGCAAGGTGATCCGCGAAATCACCGAGAAGACCGGCAGCAAGATCGATATCGGCGATGACGGCACGATCAAGATCGCCTCGCCGAACCAGGAGAACATCGACGCGGCGGTGAAATGGATCAACGACATCGTGGCCGAGCCCGAGGTCGGCGTGATCTATCGCGGCAAGGTGGTCAAGGTCGTCGATTTCGGCGCCTTCGTGAACTTCATCGGCAACCGCGACGGCCTCTGCCATATCTCCGAGATGGCGCCCTACCGGGTCAAGCAGGTCACCGACATCGTCAAGGAAGGCGACGAGATCTGGGTCAAGTGCCTGGGCATCGACGACCGCGGCAAGGTGCGCCTGTCCATGAAGGTGGTGGATCAGGAGACCGGCCAGGAGATCGCGCCGCAGGCCCAGGAGGCGGGCGCCGAGTAAGGCTCCGCCACCACCGGGCGCATTCGCTTTGGGGGTCAGTCTGGGAGACGGAAAAGCGCGGGCCGGGGCCCGCGCTTTTTTCGTCGCCGACGTCGATGAGAATGGCCTTGCCGGCCCGCTCCCCCACCCGGCCACCCATAGGATACTGTCGTTGGGTGGCCGGGTGGGGGAGCGGGCCGGCCAGGCCCAGGACGATAGGCCGACAGGCCCATTGTCAGATGTCCGCTCAGGGCGTGGCGGTGTTCGGGTTCGGGATGCCGACGACGTGGAAGCCGGCGTCGACATGCATGACCTCGCCCGTCACGCCCCGTGACAGGTCGCTGAGCAGATAGAGCGCGGCGCCGCCGACCTCGTCGAGCAGCACGTTGCGGCGCAGCGGCGCGTGATCGCGGTTGTAGTGGTAGACGTAACGGGCATCGCCGATCGCCGAGCCGGCCAGCGTCCGCATCGGGCCGGCCGACAGCGCGTTAACGCGGATGGCGCGTGGACCGAGATCGTTGGCGAGGTACCGCACGCTGGCTTCCAGCGCCGCCTTCGCCACGCCCATCACGTTGTAGCTCGGCATCACGCGCTCGGCGCCGAGATAGGTCAGCGTCACCAGGCTGCCGCCGCCGGCCATCAGCGGCGCCGCCCGCCGGGCGATGTCGGTGAACGAGTAGCAGGAGATCCGCATGGTGCGGGCGAAATTCCCGCGCGTGGTGTCGACATAGCGGCCGCGCAGCTCGTTCTTGTCGGAATAGGCGACGGCATGGACCACGAAGTCGAGGCTGCCCCAGTTGTCGGTCAGCGTCGCGAAGGCATCGTCGAGCGTCGCCGCGTCCTCGACGTCGCAGGGCATGATCAGGTCGGCGCCGGTCGATTTCGCCAGGGGCTCGACACGCTTGCGCAGGGCCTCGTCCTGATAGGTGAAGGCCATGGCGGCGCCATGCCGGGCCAGCATGCGGGCAATACCCCAGGCGATGGAGTGATCGTTCGCGACCCCGATGACAAGCCCCCGCTTGCCGGCCATCAGCTTCTGTGTCGCGCCGGTTCCCGACCCCTGATCATTTTCGACTGGCTGTCTCATGCCTTTCCCGGTCGACCGCGACCCCAAGTACCGCGTTAACGTTACGACGCCTTTCGCTCACGTTTCATGACGCCTGAAGACCAGCGTCGCGTTCGTGCCGCCGAAGCCGAAACTGTTCGACATGACGTTTGTCAGGCCCGCGTTGTCGCGGCGTTCGAGCACGATGGGCGAACTGGCGAATGCGGGGTCCAGGGTCTCGACGTTGGCCGATGCCGCGATGAAGTCGTGCTCCAGCATGAGCAGCGTGTAGATCGCCTCGTGCACGCCGGCGGCGCCCTGGCTGTGCCCAGTCAGGGACTTGGTGGAGCTGATCGCCGGCACGTCGTTCCCGAAGGCCTGATGGATGGCCTCGGTCTCGCGGATATCGCCGATCGGCGTGCTGGTGCCGTGCGCGTTGATATAGTCGACGCGGCCGTCGACATCGGCTAGCGCCTGGCGCATGCAGCGCACGGCGCCTTCGCCCGACGGCTGCACCATGTCGACGCCGTCCGAGGTCGCGCCATAGCCGACCAGCTCGCCGTAGATCCGGGCGCCGCGCATCAGCGCGTGCTCCAACTCCTCGAGCACGACCACGCCGCCGCCGCCGGAGATGACGAACCCGTCGCGGTCCACGTCGTAGGCCCGCGACGCCCTGGCCGGCGCGTCGTTGAACTTCGACGACATCGCGCCCATGCCGTCGAACAGCACGGACAGCGTCCAGTCCAGCTCCTCGCCGCCGCCGGCGAAGACGATGTCCTGCCGGTTCAGCCGGATCAGGTCGGCGCCCTGGCCGATGCAATGGGCGCTGGTGGCGCAGGCCGCGCTGATCGAGTAGGAGACGCCCTTGATCTTGAATTCGGTCGCGAGACAAGCCGAGTTGGTGCTCGACATGCAGCGCGGCACCATGTACGGGCCGACGCGTTTCGGCCCCTTCTCGCGCGCCGTGTCGGCGGCCAGCACCTGGTTCTTCGTCGACGGCCCGCCGGACCCCATGACCAGACCGGTACGCTCGTGCGAGATCAGCGTGTCGTCCAGCCCGGCATCGGCGATCGCCTCCTGCATGGCCAGGTAGTTGTAGGCCGCGCCGTCGCCCATGAAGCGCTTGACCTTGCGGTCGATGGCGGCGTCCAGATCGACCTTGAGCGAACCGTGCACATGGCAGCGGAAGCCCATGTCGCGATACGTTTCGGCGAACTCGATGCCCGAGCGGCCCTGGCGCAACGCCGCCAGAACCTCATCCTTGTTGTTGCCGATGCTGGAGACGATGCCAAGACCGGTAACGACGATGCGACGCATTTGCTGTTCCTATCCCGACGCGGCCTCGGCGAAAAGTCCGACGCGGAGGTCCTGCACTTCGCAGGCGGTTTCGCCGTCGGCCTTCACGATGCCATCGGCGATGCCCATGACCAGCCGGCGATTGATCACCCGCTTCATGTCGATGTTGAAGGTCACCTTCTTCACGGTCGGCAGGATCTGGCTCGACAGCCGGACCGAGCCGGTGCTGATCGCGCGGCCCTTGCCGGGCAGGCCGAGCCAGCCGAGAAAGAAGCCGACGAGCTGCCACATCGCGTCGAGGCCGAGACAGCCGGGCATGACCGGATCGGATTCGAAATGGCAGTCGAAAAACCAGAGGTCCGGACGGATGTCGAGCTCGGCCACCAGCTCGCCCTTGCCGTAGCTGCCGCCCGTATCGGCGATGCGCAGGATGCGGTCGACCATCAGCATCGGCGGCAGCGGCAGCCGGGCGTTGCCGGGGCCGAACAGCATACCGTGCGCGCAGGCGATCAGATCCTCGTAGGAATAGCTCGATTTCGGCGTAAAGGCGTTCGTCACAGTATGTCTTCGAAAGTGAAAATCAGCTTTGCCGTCCGACGGTCGCAGTTCAGACGCGGCCATCATTCGAGCGGCGCGACTATAACCCAATTAAGACACATCACAAACGTCGGCGTGCGGAGATCGCAAAATGCCAAGCACTGCCCTGGTCGACGGGGGAGGCGGGCCGGCAGGGCCATTCCCGAACGGAGTTTTGGAGACCTGTTTGAAACCACTATAAAGAGCCTTATATTCCACCCATGATGTTGGCGTTCGCGTGTTAGGAAAGCTGCCATGCCGCATACGCGTCCATTTGCGGAAGTGTTAACCAAGCTGCGGGGCGTCGGGCTGCGCCCCACGCGGCAGCGCCTGGCGCTGGCCAGGCTGCTGTTCGACGGCCATGACCGACATGTCAGCGCCGAGACGCTGCATGACGAGGCCACCGAGGCCGGCGTCGCGGTCAGCCTGGCCACGGTCTACAACACCCTGCATCAGTTCACCGCGGCGGGGCTGCTGCGCGAGGTCGTGGTCGATTCGGGCCGCACCTACTTCGACACCAACACCAGCGAGCATCACCACTTCTTTTTCGAGGAATCCGGCGCCCTGCAGGATATCTCGGGCGACAGCATCGGCGTCGCCAGCCTGCCACCGGCCCCGGAAGGCACCGAAATCAGCAGTGTCGAGGTCGTGATCCGCCTGCGGAACCGTTGATCCGCGAACATCGACAGAATTTCAAGCTACTGAAAACACAGTTAGAATCGTTCTAATGCGTTGACGACCACCGTCGACGGCGCTATATCTCGACCTAGCGCGGTTGGCCGCCGGCGCAGTTCCGCTGCACCCGCAGCCGCCCGGACCGCCGCCGCGCGCCGTAAATCAGCAGCCGGTGCCTGGCGACGTCGCCCGACGTCGGCGCCGGCCGATGATACCAAGTCGCGAGGATGGAGAACCCAAATGTCGCTCAAGGGCAGCAAGACCGAACAGAACCTGAAAGACGCCTTCGCCGGCGAGAGCCAGGCCAACCGCCGCTACCTCTATTTCGCCCAGAAGGCCGACGTCGAGGGCTATAACGACGTCGCCACCGTGTTCCGCTCCACCGCGGAAGGCGAGACCGGCCATGCCCATGGCCACCTGGAATACCTCGAAGAGGTCGGCGATCCGGCCACGGGCGAGCCGATCGGCTCCACCGGCATGAACCTGAAGGCGGCCATCGCCGGCGAGACGCATGAATACACCGACATGTATCCGGGCATGGCGCGCACCGCCCGCGAGGAAGGATTCGACGAGATCGCCGACTGGTTCGAGACCCTGGCCAAGGCCGAAAAGAGCCATGCCGGCCGGTTCCAGAAGGCGTTCGACACGCTGGACGACTGATCGGTCCCGCCGACGGGCCATGGCCCGTCGGGGATAGACGGCCGCGGGAGGGGCGCGGTCCGCCGTGCCCCTTGCCCGCCCGCCGGCGTGCCGGTTCGACGCATCGGCGCCCGGCGCGCGGTCGCCGCATTTCCGTTTCGAAGAGGAAAACGGTGAAAGAAGGCAGTACCGAGGCGCCGGTTCGCCATCCGTTGGACTGGCGGAACCCGGATTTCCTCGATTCCCAAAAGATCGAGGACGAGATGGAGCGGGTGTTCGACATCTGCCACGGCTGCCGCCGCTGCTTCAATCTCTGTGACAGCTTCCCGCGCCTGTTCGATCTGATCGACGAATCGGACACGGGCGAGCTGGATTCGGTCGACCGCGCCGACTACAAGCCCGTCGTGGATGCCTGCACGCTCTGCGACCTGTGCTTCATGACCAAGTGCCCCTACGTGCCGCCGCACGAGTTCAATCTCGATTTCCCGCATCTCATGCTGCGCTACCGCGCGGCCGAGCTGGTCCGGGGCGGCGTCGCCTTCGCGCGCAGGCAGATGGCCGAAACCGACCGCAACGGCCGGCTTGCCGGCATGGTCGCGCCGCTGGCGAACTGGGCCACGGCCGAGGGCAACGGCCTGACGCGGCCGTTGCTGGAGGCGACCGCCGGCATTCACCGCGACGCGGCGCTGCCCAAATTCCATGGCAACACCTTCGTCAAGCAGGCCAAGGCCGCGCCGCCGCCGGTCAATGCCGAGGCGCCGGCGCATGGACGCAAGGCGGTGCTTTATGCCACCTGCTTCGCCAACTACAACGACCCGGACATCGGCCGCGCCGCCCAGGCGGTTCTGGCCCGCAACGGCGTCGAGACCGCGGTGGTCTATCCCGCCTGCTGCGGCATGCCGTTGTGGGAGCAGGGCAATATCGCCGACGTCGCCGAGCACGCGCGCAAGGTCGCGGCCGAGCTGCGGCCCTGGCTGGACCAGGGCCACGACATCATCGCCCTGGTGCCGTCCTGCGCCCTGATGCTGAAATTCGAATGGCCGCTGGCGCTGCCGGACGACGCCGACGTGAAGCGGCTGTCCGAACAGACCTTCGACATCTGCGAATACGTCGTCGACATCGCCCGCAAGGAAGGGCTGGCCGAGGGTCTCGCCCCGCTGGACGGCGGCGTGATGCTGCACTTCGCCTGTCACGCCCGGGCCCAGAACATGGGGCCGAAGGGCGCCGAGATGCTGCGGCTGATCCCGGACACCGAGGTCGGCGTGATCGAGCGCTGCTCCGGCCATGGCGGCGCCATGGGCGTGATGAAGGACTTCCACGAGACCGCCCTCAAGGTCGGCAAGCCCGTGGCGCGGCGGGCGCGGGCGTCGGGCAAGGCGCATGTCGTCTCCGAATGCCCGCTGGCCAGCGAGCATATCCGCCAGGGCATGGCGCGGGTCGACGGCGAGGGCGAGGCGCCGAAAACCGTGGCGCATCCGATCCTGCTGCTGGCCCGCGCCTACGGCGTCGGCCCGTAATCCCCGCCAACCGAGGTATCCCGATGATGGCAAAGCACGAGATCACCCGCGCCGACATCATGCCGCTGGCCGAGTATGGCAGGATCCGGCGGGCGCACCGGCGGGAGCTGATCGCGCGCAAGCGGCACCGCCGTCTCGAGGTCGGGCCGCTGGCGACGTTCTACTTCGAGAACTACGACACCATGTGGTCGCAGATCCACGAGATGCTGTGGATCGAGAAAGGCGGCGACGCGCAGGTCGCCGACGAGCTGGCGGCCTATAACCCCCTGATCCCGAACGGCCGCGAGCTGGTCGCGACCATGATGTTCGAGATCGACGATCCGCGGCGGCGGGCCCAGGTCCTGGCCCGGCTCGGCCAGGTCGAGGAGACGATCATGCTGCGCATCGGCGACGACACGGTGACGGCGGTGCCGGACCTGGAGGACGGCGTCGAGCGCACGAAGGCCGACGGCAAGACCTCGTCCATTCACTTCCTGCATTTCCCGTTGACGGACGCGCAGGCCGCGACGTTCCGGGACGCCGAGACCGAGGTCATCCTCGGCGTCGGGCACGAGAACTACGCCCACATGGCGGTCATGCCCAGGGCCATGCGCGCGGAGCTGTCCGGAGACCTGGACTGAGAGTCTGTTTGAAAATGAGCCTGTCAGCCCATTTTCCCGCCGGCAACGGCATTTTCAAACGGACACCGAGAGGACTTGTCCCGGCCGGCCTTCCGGAGATCCCGGTTCAATCGAAGATTTCGCCGGGCAGGACGCCGTAGATCTGCGGGCGCGCCAGCCAGCCCTCGCGGTCGGCGATTTCGAGCTGGCACCAGTGTCCCTGGCAGGCCAGCAGCCGGCCGATGACGCCCTGCTCGGCCCGCAGCACCGCCGCCGCGCCGGTCTCGGGCGCGCGGCGCAGCGTGACCAGATCGGCGGTGACGACGGCGGCGCGGCGGTTCGACAGCAGGTTCTTGTGCACCCAGCCCTCGGCGCCGTCCAGGTCGCGGACCTTGCGCCAGTACTCGAACTCGGCCGTGACCATGACCGGCAGGCCCTTGCGCACGAAGACCCAGGTCACCGGATAGTTCTTGCCGGGACCGGCGCGAAGATTGACTTCCTTGGCGGCGAGGCTGACGAAGCGCGGGATCGGCAGCCCGCTCGATCCGTTCCGGGCATGCGCGAGCGTCGTGGCGGTAACGAACGCCAGGGACAGGACGACGGCAAGAACGTGACGAATCGGGCGCGCGCTCACGGCGATCCTTATGCCGGCGCGCTCCCGGCCGGTCAAGAACGCCGTCGCCCGGTCGATTGTCGCTGCCCGGCATCTCTGCTACAGACTAGGCGCATGGGAATTGGGCGGGACGGATCGGGCATCGACCCCAGCGCCGGCATCGGCCGGATGCACGACGGACGCGCCGTCGCCGGGAAACGCTGCCATGCCGCATAAGAAGCCGCTCGTCATCGTCACGCGCAAGCTGCCCGATCCGACGGAAACGCGGATGATGGAGCTGTTCGACACGCGGCTGAACGTGGACGATGCGCCCATGGACCGCGAGGCGCTGACCGAGGCGGTGAAGATCGCCGACGTGCTGGTGCCGACCGTGACCGACCATATCGACGCCGAGATCCTGACCGCCGCCAGTCCGCGCCTGCGGCTGATCGCCAGCTTCGGCACCGGCGTCGACCATATCGACCTGACCGTCGCCCGCGACCGCGGCATCGTCGTCACCAACACGCCCGGCGTGCTGACCGAGGACACGGCCGACATGACCATGGCGCTGATCCTGGCCGTGCCGCGGCGGCTGACCGAGGGCGAGCGCCTGATGCGCGCCGGCGGCTGGACCGGCTGGTCGCCGACCGGCATGCTCGGCCACCGGATCTGGGGCAAGCGGCTGGGCATTATCGGCATGGGCCGGATCGGCAGCGCGGTCGCCAAGCGGGCGCGGGCCTGCGGCCTGTCGATCCACTACCACAACCGGCATCCGGTGACCGAAGCGCTGGAGGACGAGCTGGAGGCGACCTACTGGGAAAGCCTCGACCAGATGCTGGCGCACATGGACATCATCTCGGTGAACTGCCCGCACACGCCGGCGACCTATCACCTGCTGTCGGCGCGGCGGCTGAAGCTGCTGCAGCCGCACGCCGTGATCGTCAACCCCTCGCGCGGCGAGGTCATCGACGAGACGGCGCTGACCGAGATGCTGACGCGGCAGGAGATCGCGGGCGCCGGCCTCGACGTCTACGAGCACGAGCCGGCGGTGAACCCGAAGCTGCGCCAGCTCGACAATGTCGTGCTGCTGCCGCACATGGGCAGCGCCACGATCGAGGGCCGCATCGCCATGGGCGAGCGGGTGCTGATCAACATCAAGACCTTCGTCGACGGCCATCGCCCGCCCGACCGCGTGATCGACGAGACCGCGCTGACCTGAGCGAATGATAGAAAATGGGCCTGTCGGTCCATTTTCGTGGCCTAGCCGGCCCGCTCCCCCACCCGGCCACCCAATGACAGTATCCTATGGGTGGCCGG
>JANQKO010000292.1 GCA_028281075.1 Alphaproteobacteria bacterium
CGCCGGCCGTCGGCTCGATCAGGCGCACGCAGCAGCGCAGCAGGGTCGACTTGCCGGCGCCGTTGGCGCCGGTCAGGGCCACCGCCTCGCCGCGTCGGACGCTGAACGACACGTCGCGGAAGACGTTGTCGGCGGCGAAGGCCTTGCCCAGGCCGACGACCTCGAACTCGACCGGCGCCGGTACCGGTGCCGGTCGGACGGCCGCCGTGTCGTCGGCCGCCCGGTTGTCGAGGGCGGCGCGCGCCATCAATCGCCGATGAACCTGTCGAACTGCGGGAAGCCGGCCGTCGTGTACATGGACCGGACGATGTCGTAGTCCGCGTCCTCGATCACGTGCAGGTCCATGCCCGTGTACTTGGTGTTCTCGTCATGCGACAGGATGCCGGCGATGACATCCGCCTTGTGGTCGATGATGCCGGCGCGGACCTTCTCGACCGTCGCCGGGTCGACATGGCTGCCGACCATGATCATGTCGTTCGGCAGGTCGCCGGACCGGGCGATCATCTTGAAGGCGCCGGGCGGCACCGATGTGTCCCTGTCGCGGGCCTTCGAGACCCAGCTGTTGTGGTTGAAGCCGATGGCGGCGACGTCGCCGCGCTTCAGCGCCTCGTGCATGACGTTGCGCGAGGTGTGGACGGGCTGGATGTCCGACGTCGGGTCGACGCCATAGTCGCTGAAGAGCTGCATCGGGCAGAGATGGCCCGAGGTCGAGCCGATGTCGGAGAACGCGACCTTCTTGCCCTTCAGGTCCTTGGGCCGGTTGATGCCGGAATCGGCCATGACGATGATGGCGCAGAAATAGTCCGGCCGGCCCAGGCCGACCAACGGCCGGGCGTCGGTCAGCTTGTTGATGACGACGTATTCGGCGGGGCCGGTGACGGCGAAGTCGATGCGCTCGGCCCGCAGCGCCTCGGCCGCCGCCGTGCGGCTGTTGACGGGAAACATCTCGAAGGTCATGCCGGTGGCCTTTTCGAGCGCCGATTTGAACGGTCCCCACTCGGTCTGCAGCCGCTCCATGCCCTCGACGTCGGTGACGGCGAGCTTGAGGGCGTCAGCCTGCGCCATGGTGGCGGCCAGCGACATCGCCGTGGCCGCCGCAACCGAGATCATCGTCTTCCACATGATCCTGCCTGTCCGTTATGTCGTTCCGGGCCGACGACCTTATCGGCGGCAGGTGACGGCCACGTGACGCCGCGCGGTCGAATTATGACAACGGCATGACGTCTCAACCCAGGATCATCATTCCGGCGAGGCCGACCAGCATGGCGCCGAGCAGCGCCGTGGCGATGTAAGCGGCGAACACCGGCGCGCGGACGAGCGCGAAGACGGCAATCGCGGCCGGCACGCTGGTGACGCCGCCGGCGACCATGAAGGCGAGGCCGGCCGCCGGCGCCATGCCGAGATCGATCAGGCCGCCGACCAGCGGAATCGCGGCATAGCCGTTGAGATAGGCCGGCACGCCGACGATGACGGCGAGCGGCACCGCGAACAGGCTGTCGCCGCCCAGCAGGTTGGCGATGGCGTCGGCCGGCACGTAAGCCAGCATCAGGCTTTCCAGCACGAACGCGAGCGTCAGCCATTTGCCCAGGAACAGGGCGTTCCAGCGCGCGTCGCGCCAGAACTTCGCCCAGCGCTCGGGCGCGCGCCAGAAGCGCCAGGCGACGCGGCCGTCGCTGTGCACGGAGCCGGCGGCGCAGCCGCCGTCGCCGACACCGGGCTTCAATGGCATGGCGAACAGGCCGAACCGCTGCAGCGCCAGCGTGGCGAAACCGCCGACCAGGCCGAGCGCGACGGCGGCGGCGGCCTTGGCCGTGGCGAAGCCGGGACCGATGGCGGCGGCGGTCAGAATGAACATCTCCGGGTCCATGATCGGGGAAGCCAGCCAGAACGCCATCACCGGCGCCAGTGGCACGCCCATGGCCAGCAAGGCCGCGATCAGGGGGATGACGCCGCAGGAGCAGAACGGCGACAGGCCACCGAATATCGCCGCGATCAAGATCATGCGCGCCTGCCCGCCCTGAAACACGCGGGCGATCAAGTTGTCGGCGCCGCTGGCCCCGGCATAGGCGGCGACGCCCACCGAGACGGCGAGGAACGGCGAGATGTAGAGCAAGGCCTCGGCGACGAAGACGAGACTGCGCCCGGTCTGTTCCGGCGCGGCCATGACACCGAGCAGCAGCGCCAGCGCCAGGCCGAGCCAGACGCGATCGAACGCCGCGACGCGGCGGGAAACCTGATTGAGGGTGAGCGTCAACGCGGTCATGACAGACCCTTTCGTCGTTTGTAGACCTCGAGCCAATGGATATCCGGATCGGGCATCGCGACGCGCCGGCCGCGCGCGCCGCCCGCGACGATGCGCGGGATGTCCCGGCGCCGGATGCCGATGTCGCGGAGCTGGTCGTCGTCCAACTCTTCCAGCTCGCGGCGGAGCCGGCGCCGCGCCCGGCGCTGGCGGGCCAGATCGATCGCCTGGTTGATCAGTTCGGCCAGCATGTTGAATTCCAATATTTCTAGAACTATCGAAATAAATAGCGAAAATTTTTTCAGGCCGGCGCCGGCGTCTTGTCCGGCGCGCGGACGTCGGTCGGATCGGCCAGCACGCAGCATTCCCGGGTCATGAAGGCGATGATGCCGTCCATGGCCGCGAAGTCGGCGACGCACATCAGGCTGCGGCCGTGGCGCTCCTGCCGCACCAGCCCTTCCCAGACCAGCCGCGAGAGATGGTGCGAAAGCGTCGATCCGGGCACGCCCAGCTCCTTCTGGATGTCGCCCACCGACCGGCCGGTCGGGCCATAGGGCACCAGCAGCCGGAAGATCGACAGCCGGGTCTCGTTGCCCAGCGCTTCCAGGCAGCTCGCCACTTTCTGCAGATGCATGCGCGTCACCATGGCTGACAGATACTCCCGGCCGGGCCGGTTGTCAACGATATTTCCAGAAATATCGAAATAATGGCCATCGGTCTCAGGGAACCCTCATCCTCCGACGAGTCGACACGGCCGAGTTGACATCACCGTGTCATTGACGATGCCCTATCTTCCGCCGGTTTCTGCCGATTCTCTGTTGAATATGACGGTTTTATGAAGCTTGCGTGATTTTTTGCCCGGCAATCCAAATTTCCGTTGCATTCGGGGGCGCGATGCGTAGATTGCCGCCTTCGTCTTTCCGAGAGACAAGCAGGAGAGAGACCAACGAGGGATTATCCCTTTGGGTTCAACGCGCGTTTGAGGGAGTTGCACCATGTCAACGACGCATCCCCAAATCGCGGTGAATGCTGAAGCGGAGGCCATGACCGCCCGAGCAGAGGTTGCAGCCGTAAAGTTTCCGAGT
>JANQKO010000327.1 GCA_028281075.1 Alphaproteobacteria bacterium
TGGGGCGTCGATCCGAGCGAGGTCTATGCCAAGGATCACCGGCTCTATCACACCGCGTCGGGCAACTCGTTCGATTTCGGCGAGGTCGTGGACGTCGCCGCCGAGGTGAACATTCCCGGCGGCGAGGCGGCGCCGACGACGCGTCTCAAGGACAAGTCGCAGTGGAAGTATATCGGCAACGACCTGCCGAACATCGACAACCACGACATCTCCACCGGCGGCGCCAACTACGGCGCCGATATCTCGATTCCCGGCATGAAGATCGCCGTGATCGCCCGCGCGCCCGTCTACCGCGGCAAGGTCAAGTCGTTCGACGCCAGCGCGGCGTTGAAGATCCAGGGCGTCGAGCAGGTCGTCGAGATCCCGGCGCTGGCCGACGACAAGGCGGCCGAGTTCCGGGCGCTGGGCGGGGTCGCCGTGGTCGGCACCAACACCTGGGCGGTGATGGAAGGCCGCCGCGCGCTCGAGATCGAGTGGGACCCGGGCCCCAACGCGGCGCACGATTCCAGCACCTATGACGACAAGCTGCGGCAGTCGGCCAAGGACGGCGGCCACGTGATCCGCGAGCGCGGCCGGGTCGACGCGGCCCTGAAGGCGGCGGACAAGGTGATCGAGGCCGACTATTTCGTGCCCTACTTCATCCACACGCCGATGGAGCCGCCGGCCGCGATCGTCGACGCCAACGTCCGGCCGGTGCAGATCTGGGCCTCGACCCAGTCGCCGAACGAGACGCGTCAGTATGTCGCCGAGGCGCTGGGCGTCGAGAAGGCCGACGTCGAGTGCCAGGTCACCCTGCTCGGCGGCGGTTTCGGCCGCAAGTCCAAGCCGGACTTTGCCTGCGAGGCGGCGATCCTGTCGAAGATGGTCGGCGCGCCGGTGCGCGTGCAGTGGACCCGCGAGGACGAGATCCAGAACGGCTACTACCACACCGCCAGCGCCCACTGCATGAAGGCCGGCATTGACGCCGCGGGCAAGATCACGGCCTGGCACCATTGCGGCGCCTGGCCGTCGATCCTGGGCCTGTGGAATCCGGCCCAGAAGACCGGCTTCGGCATCGAGTACGGCCTTGGCCTGGTCGATACGCCGTATAACGAGGTGCCGAACATGCGCATCGAGAACGGCGAGGCCGACGTCATGATCCGCGTCGGCTGGTACCGGTCGGTCAACAACATCCAGCACGCCTTCGCGCAGAACTGCTTCGCCTGGGAAGTGGCCGAGGCGGCCGGCCGCGATCCGCTCGAGGTCATGCTCGAGATGATCGGCGACGCCGAGGAGATGGACCTGGCCAAGGACGGCGTCAAGGAGTACTGGAACTACGGCGACGCCATCGAGGACTGGCCGATCATGCCGAACCGGCTGTCCAACGCGCTGCGCGTGGTGGCCGGGAAGTCCGGCTACGGCAAGTCGCTGCCGAAGGGCCACGGGCTCGGCCTCGCCGTGCACCGCTCGTTCCACAGCTACGTGGCGGCGGCCGTGCATGTCGTGGTCCGCGACGACGGCAGCTTGCATATCCCGCAGGTCGACATGGCCGTCGATTGCGGCCGCTACGTCAATCCCGAGGGCATCCGCAAGCAGATCGAGGGCGCGGCCGTCTACGGCAACTCCGTCGCGCGGGCGGGCAAGATCACCACGACGGACGGCGCCGTCGACCAGAGCAACTTCCACGACTATCCGGTCACCCGGATGGGGAACGCGCCGCTGGACGTCCGGGTGCATATCGTCGAGGACTTCGTCGATCTGAAGCCCTGCGGCGTCGGCGAGCCGGGCGTGCCGCCCTACGCGCCGGCGCTCATCAACGCGATCTACAACGCCACCGGCAAGCGGATCCGGCACCTGCCGGTCACGCCGGAGGATCTGGCGAAGGCCTGAACGCGGCAAGCGGGAAGGATCGCCCGAACACCTGCCCCCGGCCGGCGACGGCCGGGGGCGTTTCTTGTCTGTCCACCTTCGTCATGCCGGCCGGCGACGCGCCTTACCAGCGCAGCGCCAGGCCGATCTTGGCGTTGACGCCGGGCGCGCTCTGCAGCTCGACCGGATTGACGCGCAGCACGTCGTCCCTGCGGTTGATCGGATGGCCGACGGTCTCGGGACCGAAATAGCGCGTGTCGAACAGGTTGTAGACGGCGCCGCGCAGGACCGCGTTCGGCAGCAATTCCCATTCGGCGATAAGGTCGAACACGGCATAGCCGTCGGGCCGGAACTCGATGTCCGGATCGTCCACGTCATGCGCGTCGGTCTGGAAGTTGCCGACCAATTCGACGCTGAAGCCGTAACGGCGCTCGTCCCAGCGCAGGCCGACCACGGCGCCCCAGGGCAGCGCGCCGTTGAACTCGCTTTCGACGCCGTTGTCCTCCTCCTGGCCCCACTGATGCGAGACGGCGGCGCGGACCGAGAAGCGGTCGTCGAACCGCCAGCCACCGGCGAACTCGACGCCGTAGACCTCGACATTGTCGACATTGTCGTAGGTCAGTGTCTGCGCCGTGGCCGGCAGCCCGAACACCGTCGGGTCCTCGACCGCGACGAAGTTCCGGATGAAATCGGTATAGTCGGCGAAGAAGCCGTTCACCGAGAAGAAGCCGCGGCCGCCGAAATCGCCGCGCAGGCCCGCTTCGTAGCTCTCCACGCTTTCCGGTTCCAGGTTCGCGTTCGGCACCAGGGCGAAGAACGGCAGGCTGTCCAGGGACTGGAAAAGCTGCTGCGCGGTCGGCATCTTGAAGCCTTCGGCATACTGGCCATAGACCGAGATTGGCCCCCAAACGTCGACAATGGCGCCGAATTTGAGCTGCAGGTCGGTTTCCGAGATGTCGCGCGGCTCGGCGCCCGGCACGATCTCGTAATCGGCATCCGGTTCCGGCTCGATCTTGTAGTAGGCCAGGCGCGCGCCCGGCACCAGCGTCAGGCGGCCGTCGAACAGCGCGATCTCGTCCTGCAGGTAGCCGTCGGCGCGGCGCGTCGTCGCGTTGGCGAAGTTGAAGCCGCCGGCCCGCGCCGTGGTGGTGACGCCGGTGGTGAGGTTGCTGGTCACGTCGACCCGCTCGTAGTCCGTCTCCTGATAGTCGCCGTCGAACCCGTAGGTCAGCGTATGCCGGCTGCCGGCGAGGTCGAACGACGAGGTCAACTGGACATCGGCTTCGTAGAAGTCTTCCGAATAGTCCAGCGAGTCGCGCCGCCGCTCCCGCTCACCGCTCGGCAGCCGCGTGCGCAGGCGCTCGCCCGACCGGTTCACCTCCTGCGGCGAATAGGTCAACTGCCATTTCACGTTATCGAGCAGCGCCAGCCCGACGTCCCAGTCCTGGTCCACAGACGCCCGCCACCGGCGGACCTCCTGCTCGCGTTCGTAGCTCTCGATATCGGCCGTGACGGCGCCCCGGAAGTTCGTCGCCGGACCCAGAACGGAATTCTGATCGACATCGGTAATGCGGTCGAAGAACTCGCCCGTGAAGCGCAGCCGGTTGTCGGGCGACAGGTCCCAGACCAGCTTGCCGAGAACGTTGTTCGAACCGATGTCCGTCGGATCGAACGCGTCGCATTGGGTCGCCTCGGCATTGCGCGGACAGGGCTGAACGGCATCGTCGCCGGCCCGGGCATTGGACAGGTCGATCTCCTCGGCATCCCGGCGGGTATAGCTCAGCGAGACGGCAATGGCGTCACTGACGCGATAGGCGCCGGCAACGGTCTCGATGAAGGCGTCATCCACCGTCGCGTAGCTGGCGCTGCCTTCCACCGCCCAGTCACGCCCGGTCACCAGATAGTCGTCGGGGTCCTTGGTAATGAAGTTGACGACACCGCCGAGCCCGTCACTGCCCCACAGCACCGAGCCCGGCCCGCGCACGATCTCGACCTGCTTCACGGCGTTGGCGTCGACCACGTCGCGGGTGGAATCGGTGATGCGCTCCAGCGTGCGGTTGCCGTCGACCAGCACCTGCGTGCGATTGGTGCCGACGCCCCGGATGCGCACGCCGCCGGAGCTGTTGAACGGATCGGTGCCGGAAGACTGGCGTGGCACCTCGATTCCGGGCTCGTAGCGGAACAGCTCCTCGATCGTGTTGTCCATGCGGCGGCCGAGTTCCTCGCCGGTCACCGCGGTGACGTTCGACGGCGTTTCGAACAGCGTCTTCTCGCTTCGCGTGGCGGTCACCGTGATCGGCGGCAGGATGCGGACATTCGCGTCCGTTTCCGTCCCGCCGTCGGCCTCGGTACCACGCCCGGCCGGCGATTGCGCCACGGCCATATCGGCGACGCCGATCGACACCAGGCCAAACAGACAAAGGCGCCCCGCGAGACGCGGCAGGTCCTGCGTCATGATCACTCCCCTCTTCGAACCCCAACGCGTCCCTTCACACGGATCTCCAAGGCCGGTGGAGGCTCGAAATCCGTTCTGAGAATGAGTCGCATTATTAATACATGACAAGAACCTGCCCGATAATGAGAATGAGAGTCAATCTCATTTACATGGTGGCACTGCCCCCTTATGCTCCCGGCATGCTTACGGACCGACACTCAATGGCGGGCCGGTCGCCGACGTGGTGGCCGTTCGCCCTCGTCCTGCTGGCGATACCGGCGATCGCGCACGCATCGCCCCGCCACGCCTATGTCGCGGACGGCGGCGCGCCGCGTTACGGTCCGGATGCCGGTCATTACGAGTTCGCGAACCTGTCGGCGCCACGGAATTGCACGCTGCGCCGGTCGATGAGCCGCGGCTTCGACTCGCTCAACCCCTGGATCGTCAAGGGTCGGTCACCGCTCAGCGTATACAACTGGCTCTACGACAGCCTGTTGGCCGAATCACCGTCCGAACGCATGACCGGCTACGCGCTGGTCGCCGAAAGCATCGACGCGGCGCCGGACCGGCAGTCGGCGACCTTCCGGATGCGTCCCGAGGCGCGCTTCCACGACGGCCGGCCGATCACGTCGGCCGACGTCGTGTTCACCGCCGGCGTCTTCCGAAAGCATGCCCAGCCGTTCTGGCGGACATTGCTGCGCCACGCCGAGGTCGGCGCGCCCGATGCGCGGACCGTGCGGATCGCCTTCGGCCGGCCGGTCGATGGCATGTCCCTGCTGGCGTTCGGCACCATGCCGATCCTGCCCGCGCACTATTGGCGCGGCCGTGATTTCTCGGCCACCACGCTCGAACCGCCACTCGGCTCCGGCCCCTATCGGATCGCCAAGATCGAGCCGCAGCGCCGGCTGGTCTGGCGGCGCGTCGACGACTATTGGGCCGGCCATCTGCCCGTGCGGCGCGGCGCGCATAACTTCGCCAGGGTTGCCTATGACGTCTATCTCGATGCCACGACCGAGCTTGTCGCCTTCCTGAAGGGCGATACCGACATCTACGAGATCCGGGACCCGCGGCGCTGGGCCACGGCCGCCGACCGCGTATCGGCCAGCGGCGGCCGGATCGCCACGGTCAGCTACGACGCCTGGTGGCCGATGGGCATGAACGGGTTCTTCTTCAACCTGCGCGACGACCGTTTCGCCGACATCCGGGTGCGGCAAGCGCTGGCCATGCTGATGCCGTTCGAATGGGTCAACCGGACCATGCTGATGGGCGGCTTCCGGCGCACCGCAAGCTATTTCGAGAACAGCGTCTACGCCGCCAGCCGGCCGCCGGACGCGCGCGAGCGGTCGTCGATGCGGCGGTTTCCCGATGCGTTTCCGCCCCGGGCCTACGACACGGCCTTCGTACCCGCCGACGCGGCCTTGCCGGACGGCGCGCGGCGCCGGTTGCGCGCCGCCACGGCGCTTCTATCGCGGGCCGGCTGGGAACCGGACCCGACGACGACCAGGCTGCGCCGGCTGCGGGACGGGCGCCGGATGGACTTCGCGGCGCTGGCATTCTCGAACAGCCAGGAAGCCCTGTTCGGTGCCTGGTCGGCGCAACTGCGCCGGATCGGCATCGACGCCCGCCTGCGGGTCACCGATCCGGCTAGCTACCAGGCCAAGCTCGCCAAGGGCGATTTCGAGCTCATCTACCGCTTCTATATCCCCTCGGGCATACCCGGCCGAGACCAGGTGCGGCTCTGGGGCGGCGCCGCCATCCACCCCGACGGCGGCAACGGGCTCGGCATCGACAATCCGGCGGTCGATCATTTCCTCGGCAAGCTGGTGGCGGCACCGGACCGCGCCGCCCGGGTGCGCGCCGCGCGCCTGCTCGACCGCGCGCTGCAATGGGGCCACTACGCCGTGCCCGGCTTCCAGAGCCGGCACCGGCGCTATGCCTACCACGCGGACCGGGTCGTGCCCCTGCCGCCAAGGCCGGGCCGCGGCGCGGCCCTGAACTTCTGGTGGTGCCCGACGCCCGACATCAACCCGGCCGACGGAGACCAGGAATGACCGACCGTCCGGCCGTCCCCGGCACCTGGATCGACCTCACCAACGGCGACCCGCTCGACCAGCGGTTCGCGATCGCGCGGCTGGCCCGCTCACGCGTGGTCTGCCTGGGCGAAACCCACGACCGGGCCGATATCCACCGCTGGCAGCTCCATGTCAGCGCCGGCCTGCTGGCGGCCCACGGCAACATCGCGCTCGGCTTCGAGATGTTTCCCCGTCGGGTTCAGGCCGTGCTGGACCGATGGGTCGACGGCGATCTGTCGGTCGACGACTTCCTCGAACAATCGGAATGGCACCGGGTCTGGCGCTTCGACCCGGCGCTCTACCTGCCGCTGTTCCATTTCTGCCAGGCCTTCCGGGTGCCGATGCTGGCCCTGAACTGCGAACGGCCGCTGGTGACCCGTATCGGCGAACAGGGCTGGGACGCCGTGCCCGAGGCGGCGCGCGACGGCCTGACCCCGGCGCGGCCGGCG
>JANQKO010000339.1 GCA_028281075.1 Alphaproteobacteria bacterium
GTTGGGAGAGCGCTTGAATGGCATTCAAGAGGTCGGCGGTTCGATTCCGCCTGGCTCCACCACCCTTCGCCCTGCGGGCTTCGGGGGGCAAGCCACCCGAAAACGCATCTTGGGCGAAGGAGTGCCCGCCGAAGCTTTAGCGCAGGTGGGCCGGTTCAGACATCCTCCAGTCAGGTCCACTACCCTTCGCCCTGCGGGCTTCGGGGGGCAGGCCACCCGAAGCCCGGTAGGGTAAGCCGCTTTCCGTCATCCGGCACGCCGCGCCGATCGGCAGAATCGGCGATCGCCGGCGTCCGACCCTGTTATACTGCCGGCCGCGTCGGCACGGCGGCGGCGACCTTGGGCCTGTTCGTCTAGAGTTTTGGGGCATGACCTCGCTATCGATAAAGCGCGTACTCATCGCGGGCATCATCGGCCTGGAGGTCGTGACCGTGACCGCGATTCTGGTCTGGTCCTACATCACCACCGAGAGCGTCTTCCTGGGCCATGTGCGCAAGCTGATGGAGTCGGTCGCGGCCGACACCATCGACCGCTCGGAGCGGTTCCTGAGCTCGGCCCAGGTCGCCGCGGACCTGACGCAGCGGCTGGCCGACAACGCCATCCTGACGCGCGACAACCCGGCCGCCATGGAACGCTACTTCTATGAGCAGCTCAGCCTCTACGCCCAGTTCTCGGGCCTGTATTTCGGCGGCGTGGACGGCAGCTTCCTGTTCGTCCGGCGGATCGAAGGCAGCGGACCGGCCGTGTTCCAGACCAAGATCGTCAGCCGCACCGAGGCCGGCACAAAGGTCGAGCTGCTGGACCGCGACATCGGCTTCAACGACGTCGGGTCGCGGCTCGATCCGGCCGACAAATACGATCCCCGCACCCGGCCGTGGTTCCGCCGCGCGGTGGAGCAGAAGAAACTGATCTGGACGGACCCCTATATCTTCTATTCCTCGGGCAATCCCGGCATCACCACGGCCAGCCCGGTGCTGGACAAGAACGGCGACATCTACGGCGTGGTCGGCGTCGATATCGAAATCGCCGAGATCTCGCAGTTCCTGGCCCGGCAGAAGGTCGGCCAGAACGGTTCGGCCTTCATCATGAACCGGAACGGCGACGTCATCGCCTTTCCCAATCTGGCCAAGCTGCAACTGCCGGCCGGCGTTACCGGACGCGCGCTGCGCTTTCCCCGCATCGACGAGTTGGACGACCGGCCGAGCCGCGCGGCCTTCCTGTCGATCGGCCGGCCCGCCGACGCCTTCGACCTCAGCGAGCCGCTGTCGACCTCGTTCGAGCTGGACGGCAAGACCTATCACGCGGTCTTCGCGCCGTTCCGGTCGGCGCAGTGGCCGTGGCTGATGAGCGTCTATGTGCCGGAGAACGATTTCCTCGGCGCGATCAAGCAGAACCGGCTGCACAATGTCTATCTGGCGATCGTGATCACGGCCATCGCCTGCGTGATCGGCATCTATCTGTGGCGCAGTATCGCCCGGCCGATCTCGGCCCTGGGCGACAACGCGTTGGCCATGAAGCGGGGCGAGCTCGGGCCGCTGACCGGGATTCCGAGCGGCTACCGGGAAGTCCGGCAGACGGCCGAGGCCTTCGACCAGATGGCGACGGCCCTGCGCGAGGCCCGGGACAAGCTGGAGCAGCGGGTCGAGGAGCGCACCCGCGATCTGCAGGAAGAGATCGCCATGCGGGTGCAGGCCGAACGCGAGGCGGCGGCGGCCAGCCGGACCAAGTCCCGCTTCCTGGCCAATATGAGCCACGAACTGCGCACGCCGCTGAACGCGATCATGGGATTTTCGGATCTGATGATGCAGCCCGACCCGCGCGGCAGCGACATCGGCAAGTTCCGCGAATATGCCGAGGACATCCACACCTCGGCCCGGCACTTGCTCGAGCTGATCAACGACGTGCTGGACCTGTCGCAGATCGAGGCCGGCCGGCTGGACCTGCGCGAGCAGTCGGTCGATCTGCCGACGGTGATCGAAAGCGCGCTGCTGTTCGTGCAGCTCCGCGCCGATTCCGGGCGTGTCATTCTGGCGACCGATGTCGAGCCGGGGCTGCCGGCCCTGTGGGCGGACGAACGGCGGATCCGGCAGATCCTGATCAATCTGCTGAGCAACGCGGTCAAGTTCTCGCCGCCCGGCAGCCAGGTCAAGGTCACGGTGCGAACGGACGACCAGGGCCTGCTGATGAGCGTCAGCGACCAGGGCGTCGGCATGACGGCGGACGAGATCACGACCGCGCTGTCGGTGTTCGGCCAGGTACGCGGCGCGGTCGACCATCGCCACGAGGGCACCGGCCTCGGCCTGCCGTTGACGCTGAAGCTGGTCGAGGCGCATGGCGGCACGCTGACGCTGGACAGCGCGCCCGGCCAGGGCACGACGGCGCTGGTCCGGCTGCCGGCCGATCGCCTGGCCGAGGCCGGATTCGAGCGGCCGATCTCGCGGCGCTGACGCCGCGCCGTCCCCGGATCTGTGCCATCCCGGGCTGTATCAGATCGGGACCGGCCGGCGCGAGCCCGCGGGACCCTGGCCGTTTTGGCACGGCACGTCCGCCGATTTCCGCCGTTTTTCTCCGCCTGGTTTCAAGTGACGGTAATCACTGCGGCGGGCGGCCATGGCGTGACAATTGCAATGCACTTGAGGCATTAGCGATCCGTTAAGCATGGCCGCGGCGGGGGTGGCGCCGAAACCGGCCGGCATCGGAACCCGGGACATGCCGTTTTGGAGCAGGCGCGACATCGCGCCGTGGAGCGCCGCTGACCGCCATGAAGTACCGTACCGCCTTGCTTTGTTTCGGACTGATCACCGCCATCGCCGCGCCGGCGCAGGCCTGTTTCGTCGGCGTCCGGCACGCGCCGAGCTACGAGATCGTGCCGCCGGACGAGGCGGTTCCCTGGCCGTCGCTGCCGGGCACCCTGGCCATGGGCCTGTCCGACCTCGGTGTTCTCGACGGCGATGACGTTCACCTGCGCTGCGTCCTCGAAACCGTTCAGGCCGACATGACCGGCGACGACAAGGAATCCGAGCACGGGCGCCGCGGGGAACGGCTCGGACTGCCGCCGTTCTCGGCCGCCAGCGGCGGTTCCGGCGGCACCCGGCGCGGCGGCGGGGGAACGCCGCGATCCCTGCTGACGTTCCTGTCGCCGGTCAGCGGCAGCCTCGGTGGGTTCTTCGGGGCGAGCGGCAGCGGTGGCGCCAGTGGCAATGGCAGCGGCAGTGGTAACGGCGGCGAGGGCGGCGACGGCACGCTGGCTTTCGTGTCGGGTACCGACGGCGACGGCAGCGGTGGGAACGGCGGGAACGCCGGCGGTCCCGGGTTCGGGCCGGGCGACGGCGGCACGGATGGATTGCCGCCGGTCGATCCCGGCATTCCGGGCACGGATCCGGTCATCGACGAACTGCCGGGCGGACCCGGCGCGCGGGATATCGTCACGGCGGTGCCGGAACCCGGCAGCGGCTATCTGCTGTCCATGGGCCTGCTGATGTCGGCCGGACTGTCGCGCCGCCGCCGCGCCCGTCAGCGCGACGCGGCCTCGCGGCAGGTCCAGACCAGCACCGGCTGATCGCGGCCCCGCAGTGGCTGCGGGGCCTCGCGCCGGTAGCCTTCGAGCAGCCGGCCGACGCCGTCGGCCCCGGTGGCGTGCGCCGCGTGCACGACGTCGTCGCTGATGACGATCCGGCAATCGAGATCGCGGGTCAGGCGCTCGAGACGGCTGGCGACGTTCACCACGTCGCCCAGCACGGCGAACTCCAGACGCCGTTCGGAGCCGATGTCACCCAGTACGGCGGTGCCGTAATGGACGCCGATCGAGAGCCGGATGACCGGCTGGTTCGCCGCCGCGCGCGTCCGGTTCCAGGCGTCGATCACGCGCAGCAGCTCGGCCGCGCAGGCCAGCGCGTCGGCCGCGTCCCGCGTTCCGCTGACCGGCGTGCCGAAGGTCGCCATGACCCCGTCGCCGAGATACTTGTCCAGCGTGCCGCCGTGCTGAAACACCACCCGTTCGACCCGGGCGTGGAAGTCGCGCAGCAGTTCGATCACCCGGCCGCGCTCGGCCTGCTCGGCCAGCCGCGTGAAGCCGACGATATCGACGAACATGACGGCGACGGGCTGCTCGCGTTCGCCGCTCAGCGGGTTGTCGGCGTGGCTGAGCTCGTCGACGATATTGGGCGAGAAATAGCGCGCCAGATTGGTGCGCTCGCGCGCGGCCGCGGCCTGGCTGATCACCAGGCGGCGCGAGCGCCAGACCACGGCGGCCAGCACGCCCGTGACCAGCAGGATGGCGACGACTTCCAGCCCCCGCGCGCCCAGATCGAGGAATGTCGGCTCCAGGAACAGCGCCAGCGCGCGGTCGGCGGTGAGCACCTGCTCCATGCCGTCATAGCGGAACCAGTGCACGGTCTCGGGCCGTGACGCCACCCAGTACGAGCCGATGGTCCAGCAGACGGCGACCGCGCCGCCGGCCCAGAGCATCAGCTTGGGCGAATAGCTGAGCGCGACGACGGCGATGAAGACGAAGAAATAGGCGAAGTTGGCGAAGCGCATATAGGCCTGCGGCGGCCAGACCTCCTCGGTCAGATAGGCCGAGGCGACCAGCGCGAAGGTCAGCAGGACGATGTCCAGGCTGACGAACAGGTAGTCGAGCCAGACCTTCTCCGGCGACCGGCTGCGCAGGGTGTAGTGCAGAATGCCGATACCGGCGAACAGCGCCAGCATGATCTCGTAATAGAGCGTGACGTCGGTCCGGTAGACCTGGACCGGCACCCACAGCGCGACCAGCACGATCACGACGACGCGGGCCTGGGTCGCCAGCCGCAGGCCGGCGAGCTGCTCGGCGCGGAAGGCGTCGGTCAGCCGCGCCGGCATGTCGTCGTCGGCGCGTCGCAGCGGACGGTCCGGGGTTTCCGCGGTGATCGGCCGCTCGTTCATCCTGCCCTCCCCGAGAGCTGCCCGATATGCGCGGGCGCCGCCGGCGCGTGCCGCCGAGCCGGCCCTATCCTCGTGCGGATTTATGGTGAATATGTGGCCGAATTCCAGCAATCTCCAGTCACGCCGGCCATGGTCACCGAGAGCGTGCTTGCATCCGGGCCTGAAGCTTCGCTATCAGGCGGGATTATTGTCGATCACCGATTCGGCTGCGCCATGAGGCAATTGCGCGAGTGGATGTTCCGGCCCGTCAACGCCGCGTCGCTGGCGGTGTTCCGGGTCAGCTTCGGGCTGATCATGCTGTGGGAGGTCAGCCGTTACTTCGGCAAGGGCTGGATCGAGAAGAACTACGTCAAGCCGCAGTGGTTCTTCAAATACTACGGCTTCGAATGGGTTCAGCCCTGGTCCGGCGACGGCATGTACTGGCATTTCGCCGTCCTGGGCGTGCTGGCGGCGCTGGTTACCGTCGGCCTGTTCTATCGCGCGGCCGCCATCGGTCTGTTCCTGGCCTTCACCTACATTTTCCTGATCGACCAGAACCAGTACAAGAACCACTTCTACTTCGCTTCCCTGCTGGCGTTCCTGCTGGCCATGGCGCCGGCCCATCGCGGCTACTCGCTGGACGCCTGGCTGTGGCCGCGCCTGCGCGAGGCGACCGTCCCGAACTGGTCGGTCTGGTCGATCCGGGCGCAGTTCGAGGTCATGCTGCTCTATGCCGGCATCGTCAAGGTCAACGCCGACTGGCTGCGGCTGGAGCCGATGCGCATGTGGATGGCGGCGCAGCCGGACTTCCCGCTGATCGGCGCCTATTTCACCGAGACCTGGGTGGTGGCGCTGGCCGCCTACGGCGCCATCGCCCTGCACCTGATCGGCGCGCCGCTGCTGCTGTTCCGCAAGACACGCGCCTGGGTGTTCGTGTCTTACGTCTTCTTCCACGGCATGAACGCGGCGTTCTTCGAGATCGGCATCTTCCCCTGGCTGACGCTGTTCGGCACGCTGATCTTCTTCGATCCGGACTGGCCGCATCAGGTCTGGCGGCGCTTGCGCGGGCTGCCGGCGCGCGTCGCCCGGGCAGGCGTCGCGCCGCCGGTGTCGCGGGCGCGTTTCGGCGTCGTCGCCGGCTTCCTGGCGCTCTGGTTCGCGGCCCAGGTGCTGGTGCCGCTCCGGCACTACGCCTATCCCGGCGACGTGGCCTGGAACGAGGAAGGCCACCGCTTCGCCTGGCGCATGAAGCTGCGGCAGAAGCGGGTGACGGAAGCGGTGTTCGAGATCACCGACCCGGCCAGCAACCGGCGTTGGCAGGTCGACGTCACGAAGTACCGGATGCGCATGCATCCCGACATGATCCTGCAATGGGCCTACAAGCTGGAGCAGCTCTGGCGGGATCTGGAGGGGGTCGAGGACCCGGAGGTGCGGGCCCGGGTGATGGTGTCGCTGAATGGCCGGCTGCCGGCGCCGCTGATCGACCCGACGCGCGATCTGACCAGGGTCGAGCGCAACCTGTGGCACGCCGACTGGATCCTGCCGCTGGAGCAGCCGTTCCTGCCGCACGACCAGCGGCCCGACTGGTTGCCGCAATAGCGCCATGGCGTGGACAGCGGCGGCCGGAGCCGCCATATAAGGGTGGCCATGTCGACGACGACCGCCGATCCAGCGCCCGATATCGCCGCGGCCGCGGCGACGGACGTGATCCTGTTCGACGGCGTCTGCAATCTCTGCCAGGCGAGCGTGCAGTTCGTGATCGCCCGCGATCCGTCGCGGCGGTTTCGCTTCGCCGCGTTGCAGTCGGACATCGGCCGGCGGCTGCTGGCCGCGCACGATGTGGCCATCCCCGACCTCAGCAGCGTGATCCTGGTCGCCGACGGACGGGTGCATGTGAAGTCGTCGGCCGCGCTCCGGGTCTGCCGCCGGCTGCGCGGCGCCTGGCCGCTGATGGCGGCGTTTCTCGTGCTGCCGCTGTTTATCCGCGACGCCGTCTACGATGTCATCGGCAACCGCCGCTACCGCTGGTTCGGCAAGAAGGACGTCTGCTGGGTACCGACGGCCGATCTCGGCGACCGCTTCCTCGACCAGGACTGGGAACCGCGGGTCTGAGCGTCCAACCCGAAATGGCGCCAATGAGATCGATATCTTGGCGACCGGCCACCCCACTTGGTCATTGCCGGACTTGATCCGGCAATCCAGTCAGCCCTTGCCCCGGCCTCGGTTCTGGATCACCGGGTCAAGCCCGGTGATGACGAAAAAGGCGTGGTTAACGAATTGACATCAAACGCTTGGTTTCGAGTCGGACTCTGACGTTCAGGTGATGGCATGCGGGTGAGATACGCCACCCGCATGCCATCGGCCCGGCGGCCGACCGCTTGGCATTGTCGTCGATCCTTGGGGAGGAACGCACGCCAGGCCGCGACCGCCGGAAGCCCTGGGGTCTCTCAGTGCGCGTGGCCGTCGCCGTGGCCGTGGCCATGCGCGGCGGAACCGGCGCCGAACGCCCAGTCGAAGCCGAGCCAGACCGCATGCGCGTCGCTGCCGTCCTGCAGGAAGTCGGCATCGTCGTAATTGTATTGCAGTCTGATCTTGGCGGTCGGCGCGAACTGCCATTGCAGCAGCGGCGAGATGCGGTGCCGGTCCGAGCGGAACGGATCGGCGTCGCGGTCGCTGAAGCCGCCGACGCTGGCGCCGTCGCCGCTGACATATTCATAGCGCAGGCCAGCCGCCCAGGCGGGGTCGAAGCCGACCAGAAGCTGGGTATAGAGGCCGTAGTCGTCGAGATCGTCGGAGACGAAGCCGTTCGCGGGATCGTCGTCCGCGTCGTAGCCGCGGTACATGACTTCCGACTGCCAGCGCAGATAGCGTGTCTCGCCCAGCTTGGCGTTGACCGTCAGATCGGCGCCGACGATGTAGGTCTCGCCGTCGCCGCCCGTGGCATTGGGGCCGTAGAGGCCGGACGCGCCGAGGTCGACATGCCCGCCGCCGACGTCGAAGTGCGTCGCCAGGCGGGCGAGATAGACGAACTCCTCGAAGCTGTCGACGTTGCGTTCGTTGAAGGCGCGGCCGCCGATCGGGCGTTCCTGGAAGGCTTCGTCGCTGGAGAGGAAGCTGACCATCGTCTCGCCCTTGGCGTTCTGCATGCCGGCATGCAGCGTGACCTGCTCGACAGGTGACCAGCCGAGGCGGAAGCCGGGCCCGCGAATGCCGTCCTCGCCGAACATGCGCGTGTTCACCACCGGCTGGTCCAGCCAGTCCCAGTCGTGCACGTGCTTCGGATTGAAGGCGCCGAACTCGGTGAACATCTGGCCGACCTCGAGCTCGACCGGCGTGGTCTGGGTGCGCAGGAAGGCTTCCTCCAGCTCGACCTTGGTTTCCCCCTCGGGATCGAGGAAGAAGGCGATATGCACTTCGGCGTCGAAGAACGGATCGAGGCCGCCGATCAGCGACAGATCGACCGTGCGCACGGTGAAGCCGTTCTGGCGCGGATCGTGACCGCCGCCCTGTAGCTGCTCGATGGTCTCCTGCTCGCTTTCCGACGAGTAGCCGGCCGCCAGCGCGACATCGACGCCGATCCGCTTCATGCGCGCGGTGACGCCGTCGCCGACCTCGACGGCGAACAGATCGCCGCCGCCCTCGCCCTCGGCGTCATGGGCATGGCCATGAGCGTCGTGGGCCTGGCCATGGGCGTCGTCGCGCTTCGGCTGGCCGTGCGCATGGGCGCCGGCATGCGCGTGCGCGTCGGCATGACCGACGGCGCCGCCGGGCGGTGTCCGGTCGCCGGCCCGCAGCCGCGCCAGTTCCGCCTGCAGTTGCTGGATCAGCCGGTCCTTCTCCTGATCCCGGGTCAGCAGGTCCTGTAACGTGGCCTCGAGCAGGCGCAGGCGGGCATCGGTATCGCCGCTCGATTGCGCGCCGGCGGGTCCGGCCAGTGCCATTCCCAGGAATGCGGACACGAAACAGACAAGGCAAAGGTGTCGCATGGATTCATCCCCCAATCGTGATGTCGGCGCGAATAACAGCCGAATAACTACGTTATAACGTAACAAAAATGAAGTGCGACAAGCCGCCGCGCGCCATGCTGTTGGCGCGCGCCCGGTCAGGTCGCGGGTTGCAGGCAGGTCCGAAGGGACTCGGCGAGATTGGTCATGATGGTGAAATAAGCGTCGGGCCCCTCGGGTATGGCCGCGCCGATCGGATCGAGTTCGCCGCTGCGGGCCGGCGTGCCGTCGATCAGCGTCTTGACGAGGGCCGGCTCGAACTGCGGCTCGCTGAACACGCAGACGGCGCCGAGGTCGGCGATCTTCTTGCGGATCTCGTAAAGCCGCTTGGCGCCGGGACGGTTTTCCGGGCTCGTGGTGATCGATCCCGCCGCGTTCAGGCCGTAGTGCCGCTCGAAATACTGATAGGCGTCGTGGAACACGATATAGGGCTTCGATTTCACGGCCGACAGCATGGCCGTGATGTCCTTGTCCATGGCGTCGATACGCGCCCGCATGCGGTCGCCGTTCGCCGCGTACCGGCCGGCATTTCCTGGATCGATGTCGCTCAACACCGCGACGGCGCTGTCGACGATCTTCCGCGCGTTGTCCGGGTCGAGCCAGACATGGCCGTCGAAGCGGTGTCTGTCATGGTCGTCGTGGTCGGCGTGTTTCTCATGCGCATGATCGTCATGTTTCTCATGCGCGTGGTCGTCGTCTTTCTCATGCGCATGGTCGTCGTGGTCGTCATGTTTGGCATGGTCGTCATGGCCGTGGTCGTCATGGCCATGATCATCGTGACCGTGCGCGTGATCGTCATGCGCTTCCCAGGTGCCGCCCTCGCGCGCCTCGAGCAGGGCCAAGCTGGCATCGTCGACGAGCGCGACGACGCGGGCCTTGCGGCCCAGCGCCTCGACGGTGCGCTTGAAGAAGGTCTCGATTTCAGGGCCGACCCAGAAAATGGCGTCGGCGCCCTCGGTTGCCCGCGCGTCCGACGGCCGCATGGCATAGGTGTGTGGCGAGGCGCCGCCCTTGAGCAGCAAATGCGGCGTGGTCACGCCCTCGGTAACGCCGGCGACCAGCGAATGCACCGGCTTGATGGTGGCGACGACGTCCGGCGCGTCGGCACGAACGACACCGGCGGTCATGATACCGATCATGGTGGCGGCAGCCGGCGCTGCCCACCTGCTCAGCCTGGGCCTCATCTGCTAGGTTCCTGGATCATTTATTTCACACGATTGTTGAAACAGTATAACATTACCCGTCGGCCGGCAATGCATTTGCGGACAGGATCGAGGGCGAACGATGGACTCAACCGGGACCGGAACGGGTTTCGCGGCCCGCGGCCACGATCATGGGCAATGCGTGGCCGATGCGCTGGCCATGGCCGAGGCGGTTTGCGCGCGGCGCAACGCGCGCCTCACCCGTTTGCGGCGGCGCGTGTTCGAAATGCTGTGGGCGGCGCACAAGCCGACGCGGGCCTACGATCTGCTGGACCGGCTGCGCAGCGAGCATGACGGCGCCGCGCCGCCGACGGTCTACCGCGCGCTTGATTTCCTGCTCGAGCATGGCCTGATCCACAAGCTGGAATCGCTCAATGCCTATATCGGCTGCGTGCAGCCCGATGCGCCGCACCGCGGCCAGTTCCTGATCTGCGAGGACTGCCAGTCGGTCGCGGAACTCGACGATCCCGACATCGCCAGGCGGGTGCTGGCGAAGGCTCACGATCTGGGGTTCGCGGTGCGCCATCAGACCATCGAGGTCAGCGGCACCTGTGCCGATTGCAGCGAAGCCCGTGACGAGCGGGGACGGGATGCCTGACGCCGATAGCCGTCCCGCCCTCGTCTCCGGCCGGGAGATCAGCGTCCGGCATGGCGATCGCGCGATCCTGGACGATGTCGATATCGCCGTGCACCGCGACGAGATCGTCACGCTGATCGGGCCGAACGGGTCCGGCAAGACGACGCTGATCCGGGTTCTGCTGGGGCTCCGGAAGCCGACCGCCGGCCGGCTGCAGCGCGAGGACGGCATCGTCATCGGTTACGTGCCGCAGCATCTGCAGATCGACCGCACGCTGCCGCTGACGGTGCGCCAGTTCCTGCTGCTGGGCCGGCGCGCGCCGACCGAACGGCTGCGGCAGGCCTTGCTGGAAGTCGGCGTGCCGAACCTGCTGACGGCTCCCTTTCATCTGCTTTCGGGTGGCGAGGTCCGGCGCGTGATGCTGGCCCGCGCCCTGCTGCGCGATCCCGACCTGCTGGTGCTGGACGAGCCGATGGCCAATGTCGACGTCGCCGGGCAGGCCGAGCTCTACGCCCTGATCCAGACCATCCGCCGGCGCCGCCGATGCGGCGTCCTGCTGGTCTCGCACGATTTGCATCTGGTCATGGCGGCCACCGACCGGGTGCTGTGCCTGAACGGGCATGTCTGCTGCAGCGGCCGGCCCGACGACGTCAGCCAGCACCCAGAATACCTGGCGTTGTTCGGCTCCAAGGTCGGCGGGTCGCTTGCGGTCTACACGCACCACCATGGCCACGATCAGGATGTTTCCGACGCGCCCGTGGCGGTCGAGCCGGCGGCGGACCGGGACAGGGACGCGTCGCATGGATAGCTTCATCCTGCGGGCGCTGGTCGCCGGCGCCGGAATCGCGGCCTGCATGGGGCCGCTCGGCGCCTTCATCGTCTGGCGGCGCATGGCCTATTTCGGCGACTCGCTGGCCCATTCGGCGCTGCTGGGCGTGGCGTTGGGCTTCCTGCTCGGCATCAATGTCAGTCTCGGCATCGTCGCCACCTGCGTGACATTGGCCGTGGCGCTGGTGGTTCTGCGGCAGCAGCGTGGTCTGGCCGACGACACGCTGCTGGGCATTCTGTCGCACAGCTCGCTGTCGCTGGGCCTGGTCGTGATCGCCTTCATGGAGACGCTGCGCGTCGACCTGGTGTCCTATCTGTTCGGCGATATCCTGGCCGTCGGCATGGTCGATATCTACATTATCTTTGCCTGTGGCACCGCCGCGATCGGGCTGCTGGCGGTGCTCTGGCGTCCGTTGCTGTCGATCACCGTGCACGAGGACCTGGCCCGGGTCGAGGGCGTGCCGGTGCTGCGCACCCAGATCGCCTTCATGCTGCTGATCGCGATTGTGATCGCGCTCGCCATGAAGGTCGTCGGCATCCTGCTGGTGACCTCGCTGCTGATCATTCCGGCGGCCACGGCCCGGCAGTTCGCGCGCACGCCGTTGCAGATGGGCATATTGGCCAGCCTGATCGGCTGTCTCGCGGTCGGCCTCGGCCTGCAAGGCTCGCTGGTCTGGGATCTGCCCTCGGGCCCGGCGATCGTGGTCGCCGCCGCGGTGCTGTTCTGCGTGTCGCTCGCCACGCGGCCCGGGCGCATTTGGTTAAGGTGACATTAAGTCGCGGCGGGCCATATGATATCCGCAGGCCTTATCATGGTAGCCTGTCCGGGCTTCTGTTGGAGGCAAGGTGATGTTGCGACCCGTCCGTCGTTGGCTGGCAGGCGCCCTGGTACCGGCCGCCATCGGACTTGCCGCCGGTGCGGCGCAGGCGCATCCGCATGTCTGGATCAACGCCTTCGCCGAGCTCGATTACCGCGACGGCGAGATCCGTGGCATCCGGGTTAGCTGGACCTTCGACGATTTCTTCAGCAGCATGCTGCTGGAAGACTTCGACAAGGACCGGGACCGCCGCTTCAGCGCCGCCGAGGTCGACGGCATCGCCGACCAGAGTCTCGGCTCGCTGAGGGAATTCGGCTACTTCACCCATATCCGCTTGAATGGCGAGGCCTTCGGCTACAACGCGGTCGATGATTTCTCGGCCGACGTGAGGGACGAGATCGTCACCTACGCCTTCACGGTGACCTTGCCGAAGGGCGTCGATCCGCGCCGCGACGATATCGTCTTCGCCATGTTCGACTCGACCTTCTACGTCGCGCTGATGCTCGATCAGCACGATCCCGTGCGGGTGCGCGGCGACTGGCCGGTGAGTTGCTATTTCGACACCAGCCAGAGCGTGCAGATCGGCTCGGCGGTCGACGGTTGGGGACTGGGCCAGGAGATCCGGGTCCAGTGCAATGACGCTTGAGAAACCGTTTGTGAACGACCTTGCCGGCTTGGTTCTCGCCGTGGTTTTGTTGCTGGGCTTGGTTGCCGTATTCGGCTCGCCGTCATCGGCATTCGCGCAGGCGTCGCTGACGGGACCGTCGTCCGGCCAGGCCGCCGCCGGCGCGGCCGAACCCGGCATCCTGTCGTCGCTGCTGCAGCGGATCCGCGCCGCGCAGTTCCGGTTGCAGCGCGATCTCGCCGCGGGCGTGCGCGAATTGAAGCAGTCCGGCTCGCTGCTGCCGGCGTTCAGCCTGGCGTTTCTGGCCTTTCTCTATGGCATTTTCCACGCCGTCGGACCGGGCCATGGCAAGGTGGTGATCTCGTCCTATCTGCTGGCCGACGCCAGCCGGCTGACGCGCGGCATCGCCATATCGTTCCTGGCCGCCTTCGTGCAGGCCCTGTCGGCGATCGCCCTGGTCGGCGTGCTGGCGGTGCTGCTCGACCTGTCGCGCTTCGAGACCACGGGCAGCGTGCGCTACCTCGAAATCGCCAGCTACGTCCTGGTCATCGGCGTCGGCCTGTGGATGCTCTACGGCATCGTCGCCGGCTGGTGGCATCGCCATCGGCGCCGCGGTCACGGCCATCACGGCCATGGCTGTGGCCACGATCACGGCCTGCCCGACCTGGACCGGGCCACGGGTTCCGGACTGGGCCGGGTCGCGGCCGTGGTCATGGCCGTCGGCATCCGGCCCTGCAGCGGCGCCGTGATCATCCTCCTGTTCACCCTGGCGCATGGCGTCTTCGCCATTGGCGTCGGTGCGACCCTCGCCATGTCGGTCGGCACGGCGATCACGGTCTCGGCGCTGGCGGCGCTGACGGTGATGTCACGCCAGTTCGCCATGCGGCTGGCCGGGACGAACGCGAAGTGGGCCGGACGCCTGCATGGCGGGCTGTCGGTCGCGGGCGCCGTCGCCGTGCTGGGTTTCGGAACCCTGCTGCTGGTGGCGGCCGTCGGCCCGCAGGCCCTGGCCTAGGGCGGGATGCGGTTTCGCTGATGCGGCCCTAATCGGCGACCGATGGCCGATCCTTCGAGACGCGTCCCTTCGGGCCGCTCCTCAAAGCCTGTGAAGAAATTACTTCCGACCCAAAAAGAAACCGTCATGCTGGCGCAGGCCAGCATCCAGCGGCATCGCAATCTGCTGAAAAACAACAAAAATGGATCCTGGCCTTCGCCAGGATGACAAACTTGGGGGGGCTCGGTGCAATTTCTTCACACGCTCTCAGGATGAGGTTTGTATTTGATATCGGGTCGCGGCGGCAACGGTCGTGGCGCGTCGTTACGTGAATCCGCTTCCACGCGAACGCATCCCGTTCCTTCAGCCGCCCGGCCAGGGCCGGATCGGCACGGTGGAGACGCTGTTCATCGGCGAGCCGTCGATCAGCTTGGTGCTGTAGACCAGGTAGACAAGCGTGTTGTGCGCCACGTCGAACATGCGGACGACCCGGGTTTCCTTGAACAGGATCGAAGTGTCCTCGTCGAACACGACCTCGTTCTCGTCCATTTTTCGCGGCAGCGTGATCGGACCGACCTGACGGCAGGCGATGGCGAAGCGCGAGGGGTCTTCGGCCAGCCCCAGGCTGCCCTTGATGCCGCCGGTCTTGGCCCGGCTCAGATGGCAGGCGATGCCCGGCACCTTCGGGTCCTCGAAGGCCTCGACACAGACCTTGTGATTGGCGCCCAGCAGCTTCCATGCCGTGGTCACGCAGCCGACCTCCTCGGCCGTGGCCGGCCGGCCGGCGAGCGCCGACGCGATCAGGAAAAGAGCCGCGAAGCAGACAGGTTTCATCATCCGTCCCCGTTCGTCGATTCAAGCGCGCGGACCCGATCAGGGAAATTCCTCCGCGTCTGTGAACCATTTCACAGATGGCGACGCGGCGTTCCGACCACAATGTTGGAAACAAAAGTGTGGGGCATCAGTGCGACGTTGTCATCGGGGGATAGGGAGAATGCTCCAGACACCTGCGGAAAGAATTAGCGCGCTCTACGAGGTTCTGAGAATGCACTGCGGGCAGGAACAGAAGCTCGACGGCGCGGTCGAAGTGAAGCTGACGACTGGCATGGCGAAGTTCGAAATCAAGGGGAAAGAATTTCAGCTCTGCCTCGAGGTTTGGGGCGATGGCGCCTACGAGCTCGACTGGCTCGATGATGGCGCCGGCGTCCAGGAATGCGCCTTCGAATACTGGTGGCGCGAATATGGTGCACGTCTGCTCGATGGCGGCGAGCAACCGGTACAGGCCGTTCGTGCATCCTGATCGGGTCTCATCCAGGCCCACCCCGCAGACAGCCTGGGTGAATGATGGCCTTGGATGCATACCTCCCAAGAACGGATGAACCGGTGACGTGTGCATCGGCCCTGCCGGCTTACGCCGGCGGGGCCTTTTTTTCGAGAATTTGTCGTCCGGTGTGACGGCGCGCACGTGCATGGCGGCTAAATTTCACAATATGCAATTTTGTTAAATCTCGAACCATTCGACGCATACGCATAGAGATGACTTCCATGCTGATCCACAACTGGCGTACGGCGCTGCACGTATTTGCCGCCGGTATCAGCGTTTGGCTGGCGATTTTGACCGGCGTGGGTCTGTTGACCTGATTTCCGTATCACGCGCGCGGTTTGGCCGCGGCGGCGTTTTCCGAATTGCCCCGTGGCCACGGCGTGGCCTAACCTCATGTCCCGGTCGACGAGGTTGTTCCGGTCCCGATCGATACCGCGCGCGCCTTGTCACGCTGCTCCGAGGGATGAACCCGCGCATGCGGCTATGGGCTTTGATCCTGACGGCGTTCATCGCCATGCCAATCATCGCCGGGCCGGCCATGCCGGCTTTCGGCGGCGGGCCGGCGAACCGCGGCGATGCCGGGCGGCAGCTCGATATCCGTGTCTTCCGCGACGATACCGCGCTGATCGTGCGCCATGCCCAGAACGTCATCGTCTCGGATTGCACGATCACGCTCAACGGGACCCACCGGATGACGCGGGCGCGGATTACCGGTGGCTATAACCGCTTCGCGTTCGACGGTTTCGCCGACGACGACGGCGCGGCGTTCGACCCGGCGGCCATGGCGCTCGACCGCGTTTTCGTCCAATGCCTGCGGCCGTCGCTGCGCGTCCGCTCGATACGATAGGCGGGACGATGGCCGGGACCGCGCGCGAGATCGAGGTCAATGGCCGGCGCTACGCCTGGCCGGACCGGCCGCTGGTCGTGGTCTGCGTCGACGGCTCCGAGCCGGACTATGCCGAGCGGGCGATCGCCGCCGGCGCCATGCCCTATCTCGGCGCCGCGCTGCGTGACGGCTGCCGCCGGCTGGCGGATTGCGTCGTGCCCAGCTTCACCAATCCCAACAACCTGTCCATCGTCACCGGCGTGCCGCCGGCGGTGCACGGCATCTGCGGCAACTTCTTCTACGACCGCGCGGCCGACGCCGAGGTGATGATGAACGATCCGCGGTTCCTGCGCGCCGGCACCATTCTGGCCGCCTTCGCCGATGCCGGCGCCGCCGTCGCCGTGGTCACGGCCAAGGACAAGCTGCGCCGCCTGCTGGGCCACGGCCTGCGCTTCGGTGACGCCGGCGCGGTCTGCTTCTCGGCCGAGAAGGCGGGCGAGACGACGGTCGTGGACCACGGCATCGACGATGCGCTCGCTGTCGTCGGCCTGCCGCCGCCGTCGGTCTACAGCGCCGATCTCAGCGCCTTCGTGTTCGCCGCCGGGGTGAAGCTGATGACGGCGCGGCGGCCCGACCTGATGTATCTCTCGACCACGGACTATATCCAGCACAAGCACGCGCCGGGCACGGCCGAGGCGAACGCCTTCTACGCCATGATGGACGGTTATCTGGCACGGCTCGACGCCGCCGGCGCGACCATCGCGCTGACCGCCGATCACGGCATGAACGCCAAGCACGACGCCGCCGGCGCGCCGCGGGTGGTCTACCTGCAGGACCTGCTGGACGGCTGGCTGGGTCCGACCGTGGCGCGGGTGATCCTGCCGATCACCGATCCCTACGTCGCCCACCACGGCGCGCTCGGATCGTTCGCGACGGCCTATCTGCCGGACGGCGTCGACGCCGCGGCGTTGACCGGCCGGCTGGCCCGCGTCGACGGGGTCGGCGAGGCGCTCGGCGGTGGGGCGGCTTGCCGGCGGTTCGAGCTGCCGGCGGACCGGATGGGCGATATCGTGGTCATCGCCGAGCGCCACTGGACGCTCGGCGGCAGCGCCGCGCGCCACGATCTCTCCGGGCTCGATCGGCCGTTGCGCAGCCATGGCGGGGTCAGCGAACAATGCGTGCCCCTGCTGATGAACCGGCCGGTGCCCGGACTGCCGGCCGACCGCCGCCTGCGCAATTTCGACATCTTCGATGTCGCCTTGAATTTCGCCGGCTGATCGGCCCTACCGAGAAACCCTACCGCCGATCCCTACTAGAAGCCCTACCTTGCTTAACCGAACCGAAACCGGATGCCGGTCATGATCGGGCCGCCAGCGTCGCCAATCGAGGAGCCGCATGCCATACGCGAAACGGGCCACCGACGGCAGCATCGAAGCGCTGTTCGCGGCGCCGTGCGCCGAGGCCGACGAGGTGGTGGCGGCCGACGATCCGGCGCTGCAATCCTTCATCTTCGCTGGCCTGGACCATGATGCCGGCCGCGCCGCGGCGCTTGCCTTCCTGGCCAGCAGCGACGTCGAGATGGCGCGCCTGATCGAGGACCTGGTCGACATCCTGATCGCCAAGAACGTGATCCGGTTGAGCGATTTCTCCGAGGCCGCGCGGCGCAAGCTCGACCGCCGCAGCCAGGCGCGCGGCAAGCTGGGCGCCGACGGCCAGCTGGTGATGCAAAAGCCGCTGTTCTGAGCGGGCCGGCAAGGCCAAGATGGGCCGACAGGCCCAATTTCGGATGATCGTCGGGCCGGCAAGGAGGCATGACCATGCGCCGAACAGTGCTGGGCATGGCGTTGGCGATCGGGTTGGCCGTGCCCGCGCGCGCCGATCTGGCGGACGGCCTGCGGGCATTCGATGCCGGCGACTACGCCACGGCCCATGCCGAATGGCGCCCGCTGGCCGAGGCCGGCGACCCGCTGGCCCAGGTGGCCCTGGCCAATCTCTATGCGCAGGGCACGGGCGTGCCGCGCGACCCGGCCGAAGCCGCCCGCTGGTATGCCCGTGCCGCCGAGCGGGGCAATGTCACCGGCCAGCTCAATCTGGGCGACTACCATGCCCGCGGCCACGGCGTGCCGCGGGATCTGGTCCGGGCCTATATGTGGCTGGAACTGGCGGCGCGGCAGAACCATGCCTGGGCCGCCGGCCGCCGAGACGAGGTCGCCCGGAACATGTCGCCGGCGCAGATCATCGCCGCCCGCCTGAAGGCCGACCGGTTCATCCCGCGCGGCGACTGACGGGCCGCGCCCCGGTGGCCTAGCTGTGGAGCGTCAATAGGTTGTCCTCGGCTAGGCCGAGTCTGCTGATTGGTGTTTTGGCTTTCAAGCTAGCATGAGGTCTGTGCCAGTTGTATC
>JANQKO010000382.1 GCA_028281075.1 Alphaproteobacteria bacterium
CTCCGATAGCCGTGTCGAAAGCTTCATTCGGACACGCGAAGACAATGGCTGGATGACGCGTTTCCGCTCGGTTCAAGCCGAAAGGCTATCGATTTGACGAAATCACCTGTCCTGATCCTGGGCGCGCGCTCGGATATCGGCAAGGCCGTGGCGCACAGGTTTGCCGCGCTTGGCCATCCGATCCAACTGGCCGCGCGGGCTGCCGAAACGCTCGACGCCGAGAAGACCGATCTGGCGTTGCGATACGGCGTCCCGGTGACGTTGCACGAGTTCGATGCGCTGACGACGGACAGGCATGAGGCCTTCTTGGCCTTGCTGCCCGAACTGCCGGCGATCGCGGTTTCCGCCATCGGCCTGATGGGGGAGCAACGAGAGAGCGAGCGTGATCCGCATGCCGCCAGCCACGTCATGCGAAGCAACTACGAGGGGCCCGCGAGCATTCTGGCTCTCCTGGCCAACCGGTTCGAAGACCGCGGATCCGGCACGCTGGTCGGTATCAGCTCGGTCGCCGGAGACCGCGGGCGAGCGACGAACTACGTCTATGGTTCGGCCAAGGCGGGCTTTACGGCTTTCCTGTCAGGATTGCGAAACCGCCTGGCGAAACGGCGGGTGCATGTCGTGACCGTGTTGCCCGGCTTCGTCGCCACCCGGATGACCGAAGGCATGGACCTGCCCGCCCGGCTCACCGCCCGGCCGAGCGAGGTCGCCGAGGCGATTGAACGGGCCGTCGCCCGCAAGAAGAACGTCGTCTATGTTCGGACGATCTGGTGGCTGATCATGACCGTCATCCGGAACATTCCGGAACGGGCATTTAAACGAATGACCATATGACGGCGTTGAACGACGAATAGCCGCCTGAAAACGCTTCAGGTCAGATACGTCACAAACGACTCATTATGACGTTCGTCATGACGTTCATCACGCGACGTGCGCATCGTCGGAACATCAAGCACTTGCCCGTTCTTCGCGAAGCGACTACCGCAGGTAGATGTGCACCTCGCTGGAAGAGGCGTTCGGGCTGGTGGTCGACGCCAGCGACACCCGGCTGGCCGGCAGGCCCATGTCGGTCAGCGTGCGCAGCACCCGGTTGGCGTTGCGCTTGGACTGTGACTGGGTCGCGGCGACCTCGGACGCGGTGCCGACCGCCGGCACCACGGCGACCAGGTCGAACTGGGCGTCCGGACGGCGCTCCAGCGTGCGCGAGACCGCGGTGTAGAGCGCCTGCTCGTAGGGCACGTCGGGCCGGTCGAAGCGGATCACGACCAGCGGCCGGCGGCCGGTGGTGCTGAAGCCGCTGCGCGGCGTCGACGAGGTCGTGAACGGCGACGGCGCCGCCGCGGCCGGCCCGATGCCGGCGCCCGCGCCGGCCCCGGCGCTGCCGCTGCCGTAGGCGCGGGCCAGCAGGCTGCTGCCGAACAGCTCGCCGTTTTTGATCGCGTTCGACAGCGTTGTCAGGTTGGCGCGCTCGTTGCCGACATAGGCCGTCTGGCGCGAGACGTCCTCGTTCAGCTCGGCCAGCAGCCGGTCGACCAGTACCACGGTCCGGTTGGTCTCGTCCTCCAGGATCGCGAGCTGGCGGTGATCCTCGTCGATGGCGCCCGACAGGCTGTAGGAGGCGCGGGCCGATTCGAGGATATAGGCGGCGAGCGAGGAGTTCGAGGCCACCAGGTTGGCGAGCGAGTTCATCGCCGCGATATCGGCGTTCAGCCGGTCGAGCTCGGCCTGGGCGGCGTTCCACTGGCTGACCAGCACCGGGTTGCCGGGCGTGGTGCCAAGCTGCAGCCGGGCGGTGACCGCGGCGACGGTGCCGTGATAGCGCTGCGCGTTCTGCGTGGTGGTCTGGCGGATCTGCTGCAGCTCGCCGTTCTGCTGGCTCAGCCGGCCCTGCAGCTGGCGCAGCTCGCCGCGCAACTGCGCCACCTTCTGGCCGACGAAGGTGCCGGTCGTCGGCGTGTTGGTGATCGGCTGCGGCGCGAAGTTGGTGGTGCCGAGCGCCGGCGGCGGCGCCGGCAGGCCGGGCGGCGCGGGCGCGGCCTGTGCCGTCGGGCCCAGCGTCGGCTGCCGATTCGCCTCCGCGGCGCTGGGTTGGATCGGGACCTGTTGCGCGGTCTCGCCGGCCGGTTCGTCGCCGGTCAGCGACGGCCACAGGGCGTCCGATGCGAACGAACAGCCGGACAGCAACGCTGCCGCGCTGAACAGAGCGAGTGTCGATCTATGCAAAACAGATTCCCCCAGCCCAATCTAAGGAGCCGTTATCGGTGGCGCGGGTCAAGCCGGTCTCATCATTTGGGCGACAAAACGTTCGGCGGCGAAACGACGAGCGAAAAAAACACGCTAACCTTTTGATCTTTTGAGGCGGCGAGATATTAGCCAAACCGCCGACCAGCGACAAGCGACGAATTCCCGACCGTGTTCGCGTCGGCCACCGGCAACGCGGACCTTGCCATGCGCCGGAGATTTCAGTAGGTAGTCTCGTCTTTGCGGTTCCGTGACAGTGGTTCACGGCGCCACGGGATGCGCGCTCGTAGCTCAGCTGGATAGAGCACCAGACTACGAATCTGGGGGTCGGGAGTTCGAATCTTCCCGAGCGCGCCAACCCGTTGTCCTGCATTCCCTAATGATTTAGCGAAATCGCCGCCAGGCGCGCGCCATGGTCCGCCGGCGGGCCGTGACGTGGCGGCGATCACCGGCGTGACGATGCCAGGTGGCGCCGCGGCGCGTGGCGACGCCGGCCAACATGCCAGGCCGTCCAGGCCAGCGCCAGTCCGATAGCCAGCACGGCCAGGTCGAAGCCGGCCAGGACCCAGTCGCCCCGCCGCAGCGTCGCGCCGAGATGGCCGCCGGTCGTCGCCGCGTTCAGCACGGGCAGCATCCCGTACATCAATGCCGCGACGGTAAGCTGCTCCGTCCAGGCGCGGCCGGTCGGGCGCAGCATCGGATGGGCGATGGCCAGTAACCAGGCCAGAAAGAAGCAGCCGGCCTCCAGGTCCGCCCGCCGGTCGACTTCGATGGCCAGTAGCCGGTTGGCCCAGAAGAATGCCGCGATCGCGATCGGCAGTCCCACGATCGCGCCGACGTTGAGGTTTTCCACGAGGCGTTGGCCGATGCCCGGCTTCGCCCGCTCGTCCCGTTTCGGATGACGTTTCACGACCCAGAGCACGAGACCGGTCGCGATCATGGCGGTCCCGGCCAGGCTCGAGAGAACGTAGAGAAATCGGACGAACGGATCGGCGAAGCGTCCGATATGCAGACCGTACAATACGCCTTGGGTTTCGGTGGCCCACCGCGTGCTATCGGTCGTGCGTATGACCTCGCCCGTCGTTCCGTCAAAGACGATCTTTCGGCGATGAAAGGCGATCTGCGCCGCGTCCGACGATGTCAGTTCGATCAGCGCGTTGGCGTCGCCCGGCCGGTAGACGTCGATGCGCCCCGGGGCGGCGCCGTCCCAGCGGCGCGCGGTCTCCGCCAGGACCGGGCCGATCGGCGCCAGCGGCGCCGATACGTTCGCCGCCGGGGGAATGGTCGTGGCGAGCGATGCTTCCGCGAGGAACGCCTGACGGTCGCCCTGGTAGGCGATGTCCCGGCCCCACGGCATGTAGAGAAACATCAACGTGATCAGCCCGGTATAGGTGATCATCAGATGAAACGGCAGTGCCGTGACCGCCAGCAGGTTGTGCGCGTCGAGCCAGGAGCGATGCGAGGCCTTGCCGGGCCGGAAGGTGAAGAAGTCCCTGAAGATGCGCCGATGCGTGATGACGCCGCTGACAATGGCCACCAGCATGATGATGGCCGCGGCGCCGACGATCAGGCGCCCCCAGACCGACGGCATGTTCAAGTCGAAATGGAAGTAGAACAGGAAGTCGCCGCCATATGTGGCGCGGGCCACGACCGGCTCGCCGGTGGCGGTGTCGAGGGCTTCGCGCTGAAATGCCGGCGTCCTGCCGGCGTCCCGCCAGACGTAGAGATGCGCGACCGGATCACGGTCGTCGGGCAGATCCACGAGCCAGCGCCGCGCATCCGGCGCGATGGCCCGCAGCCGGCTCAACGCCACGGTCGCGGCGTCGTCCGACGGTGTCATCTGGGCGAGCTCGGGCTGCATCCACCGGGAAATCTCCGCACGGTAGAAGCTGACGGTTCCGGTGAGAAAGATCGCGAACAGCAGCCAGCCCACGATCAGGCCCGACCAGGTATGCAGCCAGGCCATCGACTGGCGGAAGCCGCCCTGCCTCATGGGGTCCGGTATCCGAAGGCCAGAAGGCCCGCCCAGAGCAGCGCGGCCGACAGAACGAGGCCGGTCCAGGCGCGCGTCGCGCTTGCCGCCGAAAACACCCACAAGACCGCGCAGACATAGACGATGAAGCTGAGCATGGTGCCGGTCAGCACCGCGTCGGCGCGCGGCACCGGCAGAACCAGCGCGAGGCCAACCGCCGCGGTGGCCGACAGCGCGTAGCCGCCGACAGCGGCGGCGGCGACGCGGGACAGGGTGTCTGTCCGCGAGGCGCCGCGCTTCATGGGGGTCCGACCCCGCCAACGGCGGCCGCAGCCATATCGGCGGCGGCCGCCGCTGGTTCCGTCACCACCGGAACTTCAGCGTGCCGACGACATTGCGGCCGACGCCCTGGAAGCAGCGGTCTATCCTCGCGCAGGACGCGACGTATCGCTTGTCCAGCAGGTTGCTGACGTTCACGGCGAATTCGGAACCGCGCAGGCCAGGCGTCAGCCTGCCGAGGTCGTAGCGGATGGCGGCGTCGAACAGGGTATAGCTCGGTGCTTCGAAGCTGTTCTGGACGTCGCCGGCGCTGCTGCCGATGTATCTGACGCCGAGGCCGGCGCCCAGCCCGGCGAAGCTTCCCGCCTGGAACGTGTAGTCGCCCCAGGCCGATGCCCAGTGCTCGGCCGAGCCGGCCGGCCTGTTGCCGGCCGTGCCGTCGTTGCTCTCGGTGATCTCGACATCCAGATAGGTGTAGGACGCCGTCAGGTTCAGGCCGAAGTCGAAGCTGGCCAGGCCTTCCAGCTCGATGCCGCGCGAGCGGATCTCGCCGGTCTGGACGTCGAAGCCCGGATTGTCCGGATCGCCGGTCGGTACATTCTGCTGCGTGAGCTCGAACGCCGCGACCGTGACGAGGGCGTTGTATCGGTTCGGCTGGTATTTGATGCCGGCCTCGTACTGGGTGCCGGTCGTCGGATCGAAGGCCGCGCCCGAGACATCGACACCGGCGACGGGTTCGAAGGATTCGGAATAACTGACATAGGGCGCGACACCGTTCTCGAACAGATAGCCGAGTCCGGCGCGCCCGGTGAATTCGCCGTCGGACTGATCCGACTGCGTCCCGGCCAGTTTGTTCGTGGTTTCGCTGTCGGCCCAGTCGTATCTGCCGCCCAGGGTCAGAACCCAGCTACCGAGCTTGATCTGATCCTGCGCGTAGGCGCCGATCTGCTCGTCCTCGATTTCGATCTCCTGAAAGAGCGCGAGAGACGGGATCTGGATGTTGTAGACGGGCGCGAAGATATCCAACGGCGCCACGCTGCCCAGGCGGCGCAGCGTGTCCCGCTCGAGAGACTGGTAGTCGACGCCGAACAGAACCGTGTGGCCGAGCGTGCCGGTCTTGAACCGCGCCTCGGCCTGACTGTCGATCGTGATGTCGTCCGACTTTTCGTCGGCGCTGAAGCTGCTGCGGTTCAGGGTGCGGAGGTCCGCCTGCACGGTGCCGAAAATGGATTCCAGGGCCAGGTCGTTGTGCAGGTACCGGGCATTCTGGCGCACCGTCCAGGTATTGTTGAACCGGTGCTCGAACTGATAGCCGACGGAAATGAGTTCCCGGTCCCAACTGTTGAAATTGGGATCGCCCTGGAAGAAGTCATCGGGGATCTTGCCGCCGGGATTGTCGAAGATCGTGCCGAACGCCGGCACGCGGTTGACGAAGCCGCCTTCGAAATCGTCGTCCTGATAGGTCGAAAGTATCGTCAGCGACGTCCTTGCCGAAGGCCGCCAGGTCAACGCCGGGGCCATGACCTTGCGGTCCCGGCCCGTGAATTCGGTCTGGGCATCCGTATCCAGGGCGAGACCGGTCACCCGGTACAGGAATTGGCCCTCCGCATCGACCGGACCGCCGAAGTCGAAGGCGGCCTCCAGGCGATCGAAGCTGCCGGCTTCGCCCTGGATTTCGTGGAAGCGCCGGGCCGTCGGCCGCTTGCTGACATGGTTGACGATGCCCGCGGGCGTGCTCTGCCCGTAGAGCACGGAACTCGGTCCCTTCAGGATTTCGACGCGTTCGAACAGATGCGGCTCGAATCCGGCCGACACGAAGTTGGTGCCCCGGATCCTCAGGCCGTCGATATATTCGTTGCCCGAGGTTCCGGCCGTGCCGGTTCCGCCGAAACCGCGAACCACGATGTTGCTGCCGGCCAGACCCGACGACTCCGATTGCAGGTTCGACCGGATGCCGGCGCTGTACTGGACCGCCTCGCCGATATTCTGTACGCCGCGCACGTCCATCTGGTCGCGTGTGACGACGGAGAGCGACTGCGGTATCTCGACAACCGGCGTGTTGGTCTTGGCGCCCGTCACGCTGCGGTTGGCGACATAGCCGTCGTCCGGACCGAAGGCGGAATCCGATATGCCTTCCACCATGACCGGCCCGAGGCGCAACGGGCCATCTTCATCCCGCTGCGCCGTCCGCTCCAGCGTTACCGTTTCGGCGCTGGTGAACCGGAAGCTGACGCCGGTGCCCGTCAGCAGGCGCCGCAATGCCTCGCGTGGTGTCAGGACGCCGGAAACGCCGGGCGATGACACGCCCTCGAGCTGGCGGCTCGCATAGGCGAACGACACGCCGGTCTGCTCGGAAAACCGTTCGAGCGCGGCGGCCAGCGGCTGGGGGGCGATGGAAAAGGACTGCGTCGCCTCGGCCTGCGCGATTCGAACCGGTAATGACGTCGCGTCGGTCGCCCGGTCCTGCGCTGTCGCAACGGTCGCGGCCCCCGTGGTCGCCGGCAAAAGCGCTGAAATGAGCCCCGTCAGGGCCAGGCGGCGCGTCCGCGGCTTCCGGCGCGCGGCGCCGGTTCCGTTTCTCGGGCCGCGCGCCGTGCCCCGTGTCGTCGATCCGCGTCCGCTGACTGGTACCATCACTCGTTATCTCCTTCATAGACGGTCGAGCAGAATTTACGAATGCGTCGCATTCGCAGTTCTTCTGTTAACCGGACGAGTGAGGTGTTGGAAATCGGTGCCTGCTGGTTACAGGTCCATCGGTTTCCGGGCCGCGTTTCCACGTACCTTTTGCGATGGCGTGGAATTAGCGAACGAGAACAAGGTAGTCCGTGAGCCGCGTGACCGTGAGACCGTGGGTCGCGGCAAGTGCCTCCAGTCCATTGTCGACGGCTCGGATCGACAGCCGGGCCGTGACGGTTTCGAGGTCCGTCGTGCCGGCGAGCAGCACGATCCTGCCGGGCCGGTAGCGGTCGATTTCGACCAGGGCGTCGGCCAGGGGCAGGTCCTTGATCGCGATGAATCCCTTGCGCCAGGCGGTCGAGGATTTCGGGTTTACCCGGCGGACTGGACCGGGTGTTGCGCCCTCGCTGTAGCGCACCTGCTCGCCGGCGCGCAGCATCCGATGGGACGCGGGTGCCGGCGTATCGTCCCGGGCAACCGGGGATGTGACCTCGACCATTCCTTGGCTGACGGTGACGGTGGCGCCCGGACCCTGATCGCGCACCGTGAAGATGGTGCCCAGCGCCCTTGACCGGCCCTTGCGCGACAGCACGGCGAAGGGGCGGTCGGGATCCTTCGCGACCTCGAACTGCGCCTCGCCATGCAGCAGCGATACGTGCCGCTGTCCGGCGGCGTAGTCGACGGTTATCGCCGTGTCGGTATTGAGCCAGGCCACGGACCCGTCCGCCAGGTCGACGCGGGCCTGTTCGCCGACGCCGGTCCGGTGGTCCGCGATGATCCGTGTCGCCATGTCCGGTCCGGCGATCAGCAGCAGCGCGACGCAGGCGGCCATCAGGCCGGCCCAAACGCCTTGCCGGCGGCGCCGGACCGGCCCGCGACGGCGAGTGGCAATGGCCGCTGCGTTATCCCCGCCACGCGGCCCCTGCCGGGAAGGCATGCCGGGCGCGGCGAACGCGCCGCGCAGATCGTCGATATCGCCCCAAAGATCGCAGAGCTCGTCATAGGCGTGCCGGTGGCGCGGGTCGGCGTCGCGCCAGGTCCGGAACCGGGCCCGATCGGCCCCGGTCGCCTCGCTCGAGCGTAACAGGAGGAACCAGTCCTGGGCCGCCTCGTCGATGCGATCATGCCTGGCATGCCCGGCATGCCGGGTCGACGCCTGCCGGTCGTTCGGCTCGCTCATGAATCAGACCTGCCGGCTGCATGGGTGGCGTGCGCGCCGGCCATGGAAAGAAATGGACACGGGCGCCGCCGCCGGTACGCCGTACTCACCCTATGGACGAGTGAGGTCACCCGATCTCTTGCTCATCGTCGTGCGGAGACTGGCCGGAAAATCGTCGCCGGGCCGCGATCAGCGCCGCCATCGCCGTCTTGAGATCCTTGTAGACCGTGGTCAAGCCAAGGCCGAGCTCGTCGGCGATCTCGGCCTGGGACAGGCCCTCGTAGCGGTTCAGATAGAAGACCCTGCGGCAGCGCGCGGGCAGTTCCGCGACCGCGCCGGCGAGATAGTCGAGCTCCGCGCGGGCCAGCGCGTGGCTTTCCGGGGTCAGCTCTTCGGTCCGGCGCCAAACCACCCCGTCGGCCTCGGCCAGGATTTCCCGCCGCCGCGATTCCACACGCAGGTGATCGATGACCAGGTTGGCGGCCATGGTGAACAGGTAGGCCCGGCTGTCCCGGACCGGTCTCGATTCCTTGGCGCCGGCCAGCTTGACGTACAGGTCGTGCGCGATGTCGGAGGCCAGGCTCGGCGAGCCCAGCCGTTTGCCGAGAAATCGCAGCAACTCGTACTCATGCTCGCGATAGGCCTGCAGCAGCGCCGAATCCGACATCACTATCCGGGTCCCGTATCGACATGCCGGCCGGCTCCGGTGGCCGATCGAGGGGCCAAACTACTCAAGTTGCGAATCACTATCAACTCGATGGACCGACACCGTGCCTTGCGTTCAAGACAAAGGGTGTCCGCGTCGGATGGTCCGCTATGCCTTGCCTTGGCGCACGATCAGCCCGTCGACGGCGACGACGCCGGCGCCGTCGTCGTTGACGATCAGCGGGTTGATCTCGGCCTCGGCGATGTCGTCGATCCCGGCCAGCGCCGACAAGGCGACGATCGCGTCGGCCAGCGCCGCGCAATCGCCGCGTGGCAGGCCGCGATAGCCGCGGATCGGCGCCAGGCCGCGCACGTCCTCGATCATCGCTTGCGCCTCGGCGCGCGACACCGGCGCGAGACGCGTCGCCGCGTCGGCATGAATCTCGGCCAGCACGCCGCCGGCGCCGAGGGTGACGGTCGGGCCGACCAGCGGGTCGCGGCGGTAGCCGAGCAGCACCTCGGCCCGGCCGCGCGCCATCTTCTGGATCGTCAGGCCCGCGTCCGGGGCCGTATCGCGGGCTTTTTCGAGGATCCGCCGGCAAGCCGCGGCCAGCGCCCCGGCGTCGGCGATATCGAGGATCACGCCGCCGGCCTCGGTCTTGTGGGCGATGGCGGCGGCGGCGACCTTCACCGCGACGGGATAGCCGATCCGCCCGGCCGCCTCGATGGCGGCTTCGGCGTCGGCGACGCGCTCGGTCGTGGCGGTGGGAATGCCGAGCGCCGTGAACACAGTGAGCGCGGCCGACTCGTCGAGCGCGCCGGACGCGGCGCGGTCGAGCCGTGCCCTGGCCTTGGCGACGGCGGTCGCGTCGACGGCGGCGGTCTCGCCGGGCGGCCGCCGGTCGAGGAAGGCGGCGAGGCCGTCGGCGCAGGATTCCGGCGTGCGGAACGCGGCAATGCCGTCGGAGACGAGCTGCCGCAACGACTCGGCCGCGTTCGGCGCGAGATAGACCGCGAGCGGCTTGGGCGAACTGGCCCATTCCGCCAGCGGCGCCACGGCGAGCTCGGGCCGGAACTGCGCCGAGGAGCCGACCACCATCACCACCGCGTCGCACTCGGGCATGGCCATCAGGTCGCCGATCACGCCGCTGACGATCTCCGGCTTGGCGCCGGCGAGCGTCAGGTCGACCAGCCGGCCGCCGTCATGCGGGACGCCGGCGGCGGCGAGCCGCTGCCGCACGGCGTCCGAGGCCGGCAGCACCTCGATGCCGAGCGCGCCCAGATTGTCGATCACCATGGCGGCGCCGCCGCCGGTGGTGGTGGCGACCGTGACCCGCCGGCCGGCCGGCGGCCGGCGGCCGATGAACAAGGGCGCGGTCTCGATCAGCGCCTCGAAGGTCCGCACGCGGGCGATGCCGTGTTCGCGCACGAAGGCATCGAAGGTCGCGTCCGAGCCGGCGATGGCGCCGGTATGCGACTGGGCCAGCGCCTGGCCGACCTCGGAGCGGCCGAGCTTGTAGGCGATCACCGGCTTGCCGGCGGCATCCGCGCGCCGGGCCATGGCGGCGACGGCCTCGCGCGACCGCAGCGTCTCCAGGAACAGCAGGATGGCGTCGGTGTTGGGGTCGTCGACCAGCATGCCGCCGATCTCGCCGACGCCGAGATCGGCCTCGTTGCCGACGGAGACCAGGGCCGAGAAGCCGATGCCGCGCGCCGCGCCGTGCGACAGCAGCGCGCCGATCAGGCTGCCGCTCTGCGAGATCACGCCGAGCCGGCCGGCGGTCAGGTCCGGCAGCTCCAGCATGGCGTTGGCGCTCAAGGTGACGCGGTCGGCGATGTTGATCAGGCCGATGCTGTTCGGCCCCAGCAGGCGCACGCCGCCGGCGCGCGCCGTCGCCAGCAGGTCGTCCTGGCGCCGTTGTCCGTCCGCGCCGGCCTCAGCGAAGCCGCCGGCCAGCAGGGTGGCGCAGGGGATGCCGAGGTCGGCGCAGTCCCGGACGGCGGCGACAGCGGCCGCGCCGTTCAGCATGATGAAGGCGTGGTCGATCGGCCCCGGGGCGTCGCCGAGGCTGGCATAGCTCGGCAGGCCGAAGATCTCGTCGCGGCCCGGATTGATCGGCAGCAGCCGGCCGGCATAGCCGTGCTTCTGCAGGTAGCGCTGCGGCCGGGCGCTGGTCTTGGCCGGATCGGCCGACGCGCCGACCAGCGCGATGCTGCGCGGATTGAGCAGCGCCCGCGCGAGCGACGGATCGGTCATGCGACGGGTTCCGAGATAATGGCATCGACTGCGCCAAATGGCGCCGGATATCTTGGAGCGAGATTTCTTGAACCCGCAACAATGTACCCCTCTCCCCCCGCTTGCGGGGGGAGAGGGTAGGGTGAGGGGGGCACCGCGCGTAGCGCGCTTATCGATGCCGCAAATCGTTGCGTGGATAAGGGCGATTCTCTCTGCAATGAAAGATTGTTGGCGCTGCGCCTCGGGCAACCCTCACCCTCCCACACGACTGACGTCGTGCGGGCCCCTCCCTCTCCCGCAGGCGGGAGAGGGGTGCTGCGACGAGCGTGATGGCGAAGCGGGACGGGATTGCGGCTGATCGCGAGATTGGACAGGCCAGTAAGTACGATCGAATTGTGAACCATCTCGGCCGCCTTGGCCCTCACGGCGCCTTCGGCGGGCGTTGCGAGAAGCGGCGGCCGAAGACGCCTTCGGCGATGCGGTTCTTCATCATCTCGGTCGAGCCGCCGGCGATCTGCCAGCCGCGCGACTTGCGGAAGCAGTATTCGACCAGCGACTCCTTGGAATAGCCGGTGCCGCCCATGACCTGCATGGCCTCGTTGCAG
>JANQKO010000469.1 GCA_028281075.1 Alphaproteobacteria bacterium
GTGCGTGCCCGGTATTTGAGACCCTTGCGCGCGGCCCAGGTGTTGACCTGGTAATGCAGCGGAATGATGCCGACATCGTTGATCGCCATCTCGGTCGCCCGGGCCAGCAGGTCCTGCCGCTTGGCGTCGTCCACGGTCGCCAGCGCGTCCTCGATCAGCCTGTCGACCTCGGGGTTCGAATACCGGCCCCGGTTCGAGGCGCCATAGCCCTTCGACTTGTCGTAGGTATGCAGCAACGACTTCAGCGGCGACGAGGCCTCGCCCGTGCCCGAGCCCCAGCCGACCAGGATGAAGCTGAACTCCGGCGTGCCGTCCGGGCCGCCGCGCGAGGCGCGCTTGAAGTAGACGCTACGCGGCATGGTCACGACCTCGGTCTTGAGGCCGACCCGTGTCAGCATCTGCGCCACCGCCTCGGCAATCTTGGCGTCGTTGATATAGCGGTCGTTCGGCCCGTGGATGGTCAGGCGGAAGCCGTCCGCATGGCCGGCGTCGGCCAGCAGCTTCTTGGCGCCCTCGGGATCGTAGGCGACCGGCTCCAGCTTGTCGCTGACGCCGAAGAAGCCCTCGGGCAGCAACTGGCCGGCCTTGATCGCCACGTTCTCCATCACCCGCTCGACGATCAGGTCGCGACTGATCGCCTTCGAGATCGCCTGCCGGACGCGCAGGTCCTTCAGCGGGTTCTTGATCTCACCGCCATCGTTCGACTTCACGAACGGCGAATTGTCCCGGTCGTGGTCGAGATGCAGGTAGATCACGCGGTTCGAGATGCCCTGGCTCAGGTTCACATCGGCGTTCTTCTTCAGGACCCCGATATCGGTCGTCGGCACCTGCGCAATCAGGTCGACATCGCCGGCCAGCAGCGCCGCCACGCGCGACGGACCCGACTTGATCGCCTTCAGCGTCACCCGTTTCCATTGCGGCTTCTCGCCCCAATAGTCGTCGTTGCGCTCGATGACGATGCGGTCGCCCGGCACGTATTCGACGAACTTGAAGGCGCCGGTGCCGATCGTGGCCTTGCCGGAATTGTAGTCCTCGGTCCTGGCGCCGGTGCCGTGCTTGCGGGAAACGATGCTGAAGGTCGACATGTCGTTCGGCATCAGCGGATAGGGCCGCTCGGTCTTGATGCGGATCGTGAAGTCGTCGACCTTGGAGATCGTCTTGCCCTTCAAGTAGGTACCGAAGCTGGAGGGGCTGCCCTCGACGTCCGGCGCCCGCTCGAACGTGAACACCACGTCGTCGGCGGTGAACGGCGTGCCGTCATGGAACGTCACGCCCTGGCGCAGCTTGAACTCCCAGGTCAGGTCGTCGACGGCCTTCCAGGACACGGCCAGGCCCGGCAGAAGCTGCTGATTGTGATCGGGCATGATCAGGCGGTCGAACATCACCCGCGCCACCGCGTTGTTCGGCCCGAGATTGTGGAAATGCGGATCGATCGACGACGGCTCGGAGGCCAGCGCGATCGTCAGGTCCTGCGCCTGCGCCGCCAGCGGCAACGCCAACGTCGCGGCCACGGCGACAGCCGCCAGATTCTTTCGGTGGAACATGCCAGCCTACTCCCTGTTGTATGGACTGTTCTTCTTTCGGCACCACCGGTTCGTTGACCGATGGGTCTTGCGGAAAACCATGACGGAAATCGCCTGCCCGTGCAATAAATCTGACGGCGGCGATCTGGCACACGGGAAACGGCATGCGGCTGGCGTTGGCGGGCTTTGCACACGAGACGGTCACCTTTCTGCCCACCGAAACCACACTGGAAGAATTCAACCTGACCGCGCATCGCGGCCGCGACATTATCGACACGTTTCGCGGCAGCGGCTCGCCGGCCGGCGGCTTCATCGCCGCCTGCGAGCACGAGGGCGTCGAGCTGACCGGATTGCTCTATGCCGAATGCGCGCCGTCGGGTCCGGTCAGCGAGGCGGCCTACCGGTACTACCTCGATGCCATACGCGGCGGGCTCGAGGACCCGGCCGACAGGCCCGACGGCCTGTTGCTGCACCTGCACGGCGCCATGGCGACCGCCCTGCGGCAGGACCCGGAGACGGCGTTCCTGCAGGCACTGCGCGACACCGTCGGACCGGACTTTCCGATCGCGCTGGCCCTCGACCTGCACGGCAACCTCTCGCCCGCCCTGCTGCCGCTCGCCGACGTTATCTGCGGCTATCACCACAGCCCGCACATCGACATGGACCGGACCGGCGCGCGCGCGGCGCGGCTGCTGATCGCCAAGCTGCGCGGCGAGGCCAACCCGGTCATGGCCATGCGCAAGCCGGGCATCGTCCTGCCCAGCATCTTCACCGCCACCAGCCTGCCGCCGCTGGCCGAGGTCATGGCCACGGCCCGGGACTGGGAGACGCGGACCGGCGTCCTCGACGTCTCGGTCTTCACCGGTTTCGCCTATGCCGACGTCAATTGCATCGGCGCCAGCGTCGTCGCCGTCGCCGACGGCAACGAGCTGCTGGCGAACCGCGTCGCCGACGACCTCGCCCGGCGGATCGCCGACCGCAGACACGCGCTCTACCGCAAGGACCTGCTGCTGACGGTGCCGAAGGCGGTCGACGCGGCCGTCGCCCATGCCGCCGACAGCGACCGGCCGGTCGTCATCCTGGAGCATGCCGACCGCATGAACGACTCGACCCACGTCCTGCGCGAATGCGCCAGGCGCGGCCTGAAGAAGGTGGCCGTGCCCTATCTCTGGGACCCGGCGGCGGTGCGCTCGGCGGTCGACGCCGGCGTCGGCACCCATGTCGCCACGGCGGTCGGCGGCCGCTCGTCGGCCCAGGCCGGCGATCCCGTGCTGCTGCAGGGGCCGGTGCGCTTCGCCGGCCCGAAGCGCTACATCGGCACCGGTCCGATGCGCCGCGGCGTGCCGGTCGATCTCGGCGACGCGGCGGTGATCGACTCGAACGGCATCACCGTCATCCTGACCAGCAACCAGCTTTCGGCCATCGATACCGACCCGTTCATCCAGTTCGGCCTGGACCCGAACGATTTCGACATCATCGTGCTGCGCTCCAAGACCCACTTTCGCGCCGTCTACGAGGCGCTGGCCGACCGAATCATCATCGCCGAAACGCCGGACTGGGGCCCGGCCGACCTCGCCACCCTGCCCTACCGCAACGTGCCGCCCGGCGTTTTCCCGATCACCGCGTGACCGGCCCCATGCGCCTTGGCGGCCGTCGGCGCATATTGCAGAATGCGCCGCCATGCACACATGGCTGAACGTCGCCGACGATCGACCGACCTTCGTCACCCATCTCGAATGCGGCCTGACCGGCGAAAAACTGCCGGCCGACGAGCTGCACGGCCTGTCACCGGCCGGCAAGCCGCTGCTGGTCCGCTACGACCTCGCCGGCCTGGCGAAGGCGGTCGGGCCGGGCACGCTGCAATCGCGCCCACCCGATCTGTGGCGCTATCGCGAGCTGCTGCCCGTCCGCGACCTGGAGAACATCGTCAGCCTGGGCGAATGCATGACCCCGCTGATCCCGACACCGATGCTGGGCAACGGCGTCTGGATCAAGGACGAGGGCCGGTTGCCGACCGGCTCGTTCAAGGCGCGCGGACTGTGCATGGCCGTGTCGATGGCGCGGGAGCTGGGCGTCAGGCGCATGGCCATGCCGACGAACGGCAATGCCGGCGCGGCGCTGGCCGCCTATTGCCGGGCCGCCGGCATCGAGGCCTTCGTGTTCTGCCCCGAGGACACGCCCGAAATCAACGTGCGCGAGATCGCCTTGCACGGCGCCCGGGTCTATCGGGTCAACGGCCTGATCAACGACTGCGGCAAGATCGTCGCCGACGGCAAGGAGGCGATGGGCTGGTTCGACGTCTCGACCTTGAAGGAGCCCTATCGCATCGAGGGCAAGAAGACCATGGGCCTGGAGCTCGCCGAGCAGTTCGACTGGGAGCTGCCCGACGCGATCTTCTATCCGACCGGCGGCGGCACCGGCCTGATCGGCATGTGGAAGGCCTTCGACGAGCTGGAGGCGCTGGGCTGGATCGACGGCAAGCGGCCGAAGATGGTCGCGGTGCAGGCCGCCGGCTGCGCGCCCATCGTCCGCGCCTACCTGGAAGACGCCGAGCATGCCGAGCTCTGGGAAAACGCCAGCACCATCGCAGCCGGCATCCGCGTGCCGGTGGCCATCGGCGACTTCCTGATCCTGCGCGCCGTCCGCGAGTCCGGCGGCTTCGCCATCGCCGTCGACGACGAGGACACACTGGCCGCGCGGCAGGAAGCGGCCTTCAAGTCGGGCGTTCTGCTTTGTCCCGAGGGCGCGGCCACCTATGCCGCCTACAAGCAGGCCGTCGCTGACGGCCGGGTCAAGTCCGGCGAGCGCGTGGTGCTGTTCAACTGCGCCACCGGACTGAAATACCCCCTACCGGCGGCCGGCAAAGCCCTGGACCGGACCCGGCCAATCGACTATCAAAGCCTGTGATGTCCCACCCGCCGGTCAATCTCCTGCCCATCGATATCTCCGCCTACAAGGTCGGAAACACCGGCGTGGACTATGTCCACCGGCTCGACAGCGGCAGGCCGGGCCCGCATGTCATGGTCATGGCGCTGACGCACGGCAACGAGCTGTGCGGCGCCCATACGCTGAACCTGCTGTTCGAGAACGAGATCCAGCCGGAACGGGGCGTGCTGACGCTGGGCTTCTCCAACGTGGCGGCCTATGAGAGCTTCGATCGGGACAATCCCACCGCCTCGCGATTCGTCGACGAGGACCTGAACCGGGTCTGGTCGGCCGAGGTGCTGGACGGCGACCGGCAGTCGGTCGAGCTGGCCCGGGCCCGCGAGCTGCGGCCCGTCATCGACGCGGTCGACGTGCTGCTCGATATCCACTCCATGCAGCTCAACTGCGCGCCGCTGATGCTCTGCGGCCCGTTGCCCAAGGGCCGGGAACTGGCGGCGGCCGTGCGCGTGCCGGAAACCGTGGTCGCCGACGAGGGGCACAGCGCCGGCCGGCGCATGCGCGACTACGGCGCGTTCGGCGATCCGGCCAGCCCGCGCAACGCCCTGCTGGTCGAATGCGGCCAGCACTGGGATCCGAGCTCGGTCGAGGTGTCGAACGAGACCACGCTGCGTTTCCTGCTGCATCTCGGCGTGATCACGCCGGACTTCGCGGCGCCGCACCTACCGGCCGACCGGCCGCCGGCGCAGCGGATGATCGAGGTCAGCGGCCCGATCACGATCCGGACCGACTCGTTCAGGTTCCTGACCGAGTTCCAGGGCCTGGAGGTCATTCCCGAGGCCGGCACCGTGATCGCCAACGACGGCGACGAGCCGGTGCGCACGCCCTATGACGATTGCGTGCTGATCATGCCGTCACGGCGGCTGGTGCCGGGTCAGACGGCGGTCCGGTTCGGGCGTTTCGTCAACTGACCGGGGCGGCGGCGAAGACGCCCCTCGCCGGCGTCGGGATCACGATCGCCATCGGCGCCGTCGGCGGCGCCATCTTCTTCCATTTCCATCTGCCGCTGGCCTGGATGCTGGGCGCCTTGACCGCGACCACGCTGGCCGCGCTGTTCGGCGCGCCGCTGGCCTTCTCGCCGCCGCTGCGCAACGTCATGCTGGCCGTGCTGGGGGCGCTGCTCGGCAGCGCCTTCACGCCCGATATCGTCGGCCGGCTGACCCACTGGGCCGGCGGGCTCGCCGTCATGCTGGCCTACCTCGTGGTCATGGGCGCGGTCGCCATGACCTATTTCATCCGCCTGGGCGGCTACGACCGGATCACCGGCTATTTCTGCGCCACGCCGGGCGGTCTCGGCGAGATGACCATCATCGGCGAGCAGGAGGGCGGTGATCCCCGGGTGATCCCGCTGGTGCATGCGACGCGCGTGCTGCTGGTCGTCTTCATGCTGCCGCTGTACCTCAACTATATCGAGGGCTTCGACGTGCCGGCCATGGCCAACCTGGAAGGCGACCGGCCGCCGATAACCTGGGCCGAGCTGGCCCTGCTCGGCGCGCTGGCGGCCGCGGGCTCGGTCGCCGCGACCTGGCTGCGCCTGCCCGGCGCGCGCCTGGTCGGACCGATGCTGGTCTGCGCCGCGGCCTACGCCGGCGGCCTGATCGAGGGCCGGCCGCCGACCCTGCTGGTGGCGCTGGCGCAGATCGTGATCGGCGCCAGCCTGGGCGCGCGCTTCGTCGGCCTGAAGTTCCGCGAGGTCGGCCGCACGATGCTGTTCGCCGCCGGCTCGGCGCTGCTGATGCTGGCCGGCGCCATCGTCGTCAGCAAGCTGACCGCGCCGTTCCTCGGCTTCAGCGCCACCGCCATCCTGCTGGCGCTGGCCCCCGGCGGCATGGCCGAGATGAGCCTGGTCGCGCTCGCGCTGAACTACGACACGGCGTTCGTCGCCACCATGCATATCGTCCGCATCCTGTTCATCATCATGTTGGCCCCGCTGGTTTTCCGCCTGCTCGGCTGGGGCCGCGGCAAGGCCGGCTGAGCGCCTCATTGCGGCCCCATTTCGCACGGCATATGCCAGGTCGTGTCGCTGAACCCGGAGAAGCGGAATGAACCTTCGCCTCGGCATCGTTTCCATCCTGCTGCTTGCCGCCGCGCCCGCGCTGGCGGCGGACCTGACCTTGAAACGCGTGCTGCTGTCGACCGGCGGCGTCGGCTATTTCGAGCACGAGGCAGTGGTCGAGGGCGACGCCGAGCTGAGCCTCGACCTGCGGCTCGACCAGGTCGACGACGTGCTGAAAAGCATCGTCGTCTATGACGACACCGGCAATGTCGGCGGCGTCGAGCTGCCGGGGCGCGAGCCGTTGAGCCAGACCTTCCGCGACCTGCCATTCGGCCGCGCCGAGCTGAACTCGCCCGTGGCGCTGCTGAACGCACTGCAGGGCGCCGAGATCACCGTCGCCGGACCGCAACCGCTGTCGGGCCGGGTACTGCGGGCGGTGCCCGAGCAGGTCGTGCTGGCCGACGGGCGCGGCATCGTCACCCGGCATCGGGTCAGCGTGATCACCGCGACCGGCCTGCGGCAGTTCGTGCTGGAACAGGCCGAGACCGTCAGCTTCGCCGATCCGGCGCTGCGGGCCCAGGTCGACGCGGCCCTGGCGGCGCTCGCCGAGCATCGGGCGCGCGACCGGCGCCGGCTGACCGTCACCAGCCGCGGCCAGGGCCGCCGCACCGTGCGGGTCGGCTATGTCGTCGCCGCGCCCCTGTGGAAGGCCTCCTACCGGCTGACGCTGCCGGACGCACCGACGGCCGGGACCGCGCCGCTGCAGGGCTGGGCGGTGATCGAGAACCTGAGCGGCAGGGACTGGGACGCCGTCGAGCTGACGCTGGCCTCGGGCAATCCGGTGACCTTCCGGCAGGCGCTCTATCAAGCCTATTTCGTCGACCGCCCGGAGGTGCCGGTCGAGGTCATGGGCCGGATCCTGCCGCCGCCGGCCGATACCGGCGCCATCGGCCGGCCGGACGCGGTTCCCGAGGAGCGCCAGGAAACGCGGGCCCGCGCGCTCATCACGCCGAAACATTCGCGGGTCGCCGAGGACGTGGCGTCGGTCGCGCGGCAGGTCATGGCGGCACCGTCCAGCCCGGCGCCGGCCGCCATCGCGGCGCGGACGGACGAAGCGACGACCCAGGTGCTGTTCCGCTTCGCCGAACCGGTGAGCGTGCGGGCCGGCCGTAGCCTGGCGTTGCCGATCGCCGACCGGGCCGTGCCGGCCGGCCAGGTCGCGTTCTACCAGCCCACCAGCGATCCGCGCCATCCGCTGGCGTCGGTCGAGCTGAAGAACGACGGCGACAGCGGCCTGCCGCCGGGCGTGCTGACGATCTACCGGCGTGACGCCGCCGGCGGCGTCGCCTATGTCGGCGATGCCCGCCTCGGGCCGCTGCCGGTCGACGAGACGCGGCTGCTCAGCTACGCCGTCGACGGCAAGACGCGGATCGACCGCCAGCACCAGGGCAGCCAGCAGATCGCGGCCGGCACGATCAGCGACGGCGTGTTGCGCCTCAGGCAGATCGAGCGCATGGAGACGGTCTATACGGTGACGGCGCCGGCCCGCGAGGCCCGGCGCCTGGTCCTGTCGCACCCACGGCGGCCGGGCTGGCGGCTGGTGGCGCCCCCCCCCCCCGACGTCGACATGAGCGATACCACCTATCGCCTGACCGCGTCGCTGGCCGCCGGCACCACGCGATCGCTGACCGTGGTCACCGAACGGCCGCGCAGCGAGACCATCCGCCTGCTGACGCTCGATAGCCGCCAGCTCGGCCTCTACGCCCGGGCGCAAGAGCTCGACCCCAAGCTGCGCAACGCCTTTGCCGAGATGGTGGCGCTGAAGCGGGTAATCGACACGGCGGAAAAGCGCCTTGCCGGCCTGCGGGAAGAGCATATCGAGATCGTCGCCGACCAGGACCGCATCCGCGAGAACCTGGCCCGGGTGCCGCGCGAGAGCGACATCTACCGCCGCTACCTCGCCAAGCTGAACGACCAGGAAGACGCCCTGGAACGCCTGGCGCCCGAGATCGACGCCGCCGAGGCCGACGTCGACGCGGCCGCGCGCGGGCTCAGGGATTACATCGACGGCCTGAAGATCTGACCGGTCAGGCCGGCGTCTTCGGCAGGCTGACGCCGATCATGCTGTCGCGGGTGACGAGGTCGGCGAGTTCGGCCTCGCCCAGCCCCTCGCTGCCGTCGGGACGGCGCGGCAGCACCATGTAGCGCATGTCGGCCGTGCTGTCGTGCACGCGCACGGCGACGCCGTCGGGCAGCTCGGTGCCGAACTCGGCCAGCACCGCGCGCGGCTCGCGCACGGCGCGGCTGCGATAGGCCCTGGCCTTGTACCAGTCCGGCGGCAGGCCCAGCAGGTTGCGCGGATAGCAGGAGCAGAGCGTGCAGACCACCATGTTGTGCTCGGCCGCGGTGTTCTCAACCACGATCAGCCGCACCGGCTCGATATCGATGCCCAGCTCCTCGACGGCACCGCGGCCGTCGGCCAGCAGCCGGTCCTTGAAGGCCGGATCGCTCCAGGCTTTAGCCACGACCTGGGCGCCGCGGGCGGGCGAGCGCGAGTCCATGCGCTCGATCATCCGGCGCACGTCGTCGTTGCTGAATATCCCCTTCTCGATCAGCAGCTCCCGCACCGCCGTCTCGAGATACTGGTAGTCCGACCAGGGACCGTCCTGGTCCGGCGGCGGCGCGTGGTCGTGATCGTGTCCGTGGCTATGCTCGACGCTCATGGCATCCGTGCTCCGTTCTCAGCCGGCCGCTTCCAGCCAGTGTTCGTAGATCTCGATCTCGACGCAGTCGCCCGCCGGCCCGGCATAGTCCGGCCAGAGCTCGGCCTGCGCGAAGCGCACGCGGTAGAGCGGCTGCTTCGGCAGCCCCTCGCCGCCATAGGCCAGTTCCTCGGGGTCGCGGAACGCGCCGCAGATCCGTTCCACCACGCCCGACCGGCCGCGGCAGTAATGCGGCGTGCGGCAGTGGCCCTTGGGATCGTCCAGGCGGACACGGACGGCGGCGCCCGGTTCGAACCGCGCGGTCATGGCCGGCCCACGCCGCGTGCCTTCAGGTCGGCGATGCGGGCGTCGATCTCCGCCTGGCTCAGCACGCCTTTCTCGACCATGATGTTGGTGATGGACGCGATCCAGCGCTCGTAATAGCTCATCCGGTCATAGGCATAGGCGCCCAGGCTCTCGATGCCCCGGCGCAGCTCGTCGACCCGCAACAGGCCGCGCTCCGGCGCGCTCAGCAGCACCATCAGCGCGTCGACCCGCTTCTCCCAGAAGGCATAGTCGTGCGTCGAGCGGTCGACCGGCCCCGCCGGCTCGCCGCCCATGTCGTGATGGGCGTGATAGCCGCCCGTGCCGTCGCTCATCTCCAACCCTCGAATGACCGTTCGTTGGCCCAAGTATCGGGCGGCCATGGCGCGGGTGCAAGGCCGGGGCGTTTCTGGCAACCTGCCGCCATGTCGACGACCGAGCGGCCCGATCTGCCGCGCATGCGGCGATACCGCCTGGAACGGGTTCAGGCCGCGTTGCGCGCCCGCGGCTACGACGCCTGCCTGCTCTACGACCCCGTCAACATCCGCTACGCCACGGACAGCCGCAACATGGCGGTCTGGACCATGCACAACGCCGTCCGCTTCGCCATCGTGCCGGCCGAAGGCCACGCCATCGTCTTCGAGTTCCACGGCGCCCGGCACCTGAACGACGGGCTCGACACGGTCTGCGATGTCCGGCCGGCGGTGGGCTGGGATTTCTTCTCGGCGGGGTCGCGCCAGCACGAGATGGCCGGCCACTGGGCGACGAGCGTCGCCGAGGCGCTCGCCGACCTGACGTGTGGCCGGCGGCTCGCGGTCGACCAACTCTCGCCGGTCGGCACCGCCGCGCTCGCCAGACATGACATCGACCTGTTCGAGGCGCGCGAGGTGATGGAGACGGCGCGGCTCATCAAGTCGGCCGACGAGCTCGCCGCCATGCGCCGCGCCATCGCCGCGGCCGAGGCCGGCATGGCCCGCATGCGCTCGGTGCTGGCGCCGGGCATAACCGAGAACGAGCTCTGGTCGCACCTGCACCAGGTCAACATCGCCCATGGCGGCGAGTGGATCGAGACCCGCCTGCTGACCTCGGGCCCGCGCACCAACCCCTGGTTCCAGGAGGCCGGCGACCGCGTCATCGAGGCCGGCGACCTGGTCAGCTTCGACACCGACCTGATCGGCCCCTACGGCTACTGCGCCGATATCTCGCGCTGCTTCCTGTGTGGCGACGGAGCCGCGCGCGACGACCAGCACCGGCTCTACGCCATGGCGGTCGAGCAGATCGCCCACAACCTGCCGCTGTTCCGGGCCGGCGCCGGCATCCGGGACATCGTCGAACGGGCCTATGTCCTGCCCGCGGCCTTCGCGCCCAACCGCTATTCCTGCATCGCCCATGGCGTCGGCCTCTGCGACGAATATCCGCTGATCCCCTACCCGCAGGAATTCGCCCGTTTCGGCTATGACGACGAGCTGCGGGCCGGCATGACCCTCTGCGTCGAGAGCTATATCGGCGCGGCCGGCGGACGCGAGGGCGTGAAGCTGGAACAGCAGATCCTGGTCACCCCGGACGGCCCCGAACTGCTCTCCCGCTTCCCTTTCGAGCCGGCCCTGCTCTGACCCGCCGGGATCTACGGGGGATACGGCGGGGAACGCCCGACGCCACCCGCCGCTCTGGTCCCGCCCACGGGTTTGCCGCCCCGAGATGCCGCCGGTATAGTGGAAATTGTCATGCGGTATTTCCCCCCAACGGTTGATGCGGGCCGTGGGTTTCGCGCCCGCGTGCGAGCCGCGATCCTGGCCGCGACGGCCGCCTGTATCGGGACCGGCGCCGACGCGGCAACGGATTCCTACGCGCCCTTCGAGTCCGGCCAGTGGCACGGGTTCGCGCATCGCGGCGAAAGCACCGGCGCCTTCAGCCATTGCTCGCTTCGCGCCATCTTCGACGGTGGCACGACACTGGCCTTCCTCATGACCGCCAGCTACCGGCTCTATATTGGTCTGGCCAATCCGAACTGGAATCTCGATCAAGCCGCGATCGCGGACACCGGCTTCGAAGTCGACGGTCGACAGATCCAGCGCGGCCGGCCGACATCGGTCAAGTCGATGTCGCTGCGCTTCGCCATCGATGACAGCGCCGCCGCCTACGACGCCTTGCGGCGCGGCCGTGCCCTGACCGTTTTCGGCGCCAGCCAAACCATACGGTTCAGCCTCGACGGCACCTTCCATGCCCTGCCGCTGCTGGCGGCATGCGTCGATGCCGCCACCGCCGGCGCCGCGCCGTCCCGCAACCCGTTTGCCCGGCCGGACCGGTCGGCGCGGGTCACCAATCCTTTCGCCGCCGACCCCCATGCCCGCGGCAAGCGCCGTGAAGACGACGCGGACCTGCGACGCAGCTTCGCGGAGATTCTGGACGCCGCCGGGTTCCGGGAATGGCGGTTCGTCGATCCGTCCGGCGACGCCTTGCTGGCCTGGGAGTCCCGAAGCTTCACGGGCTTTTTCACCATTACGGACACGGTCGGTTCGACGCAAAGGCAGGTGCTCGACGATATGCTGGCCGATGCGCAGGATATCTGCACGGGCGATGTCGCCTACGGCATCACCGCGCCGTCGCGTCATGCGCCCTATGAGATCCGCGAGGTCGTGATGTCATGTCCGGTCCGGTGGGCGGTTCTTCGCATCAGCGTCCTGGCCGGGTTTCACGACGACGGTTATGCCGCGATGGTCCTCCATCGCAGCAATCCGGGCGCGTCGTATGGCGCCGAGGAGGTGAGCGTCATGGCGGACCTGAAGGCCTTGTTCACGGCGATCTTCAGCACGGACTGAGATAGTCCCGGCGTGGTCGCCGCGCCCCATGGCCGGCATGGCCCGCATGGCGGCGGCTGAATGGGCGCCGGCGGGGAAATTCATCTCTCATTCATCTCGTGTTCAGGACAAATTCATCAGCGCCATCCTGTGATGGCGGGGCTGGTTCCGCTCCCGTCTTTTGGGGGATCCGACCACTCGGGTGACAACGGTGTCACCGCGCGGCGCGGCGACGTATGCCCTCAGGGCCGGGCCGACCGGTGATGCCGCCCATGTCGGAAATCCACGATGGGCACGGAGTCCGGCCCGCATTCGATGCCGGCCCGGCCGCAAATCGCGGTCCGATCGCTCGGCCTCGGACCGCGCCCGCGACGGCCGAGCTTGTAAGCCGATCGTGGGGCCGTGCGGCCAATGGCGATGGCACCAACGCGCCGGCGGCGGCAAGGCGGAACTTCCCTCCCAATTATTTATTGGGAAACCCTCGATCGGGGCGGAACCGGTGGCACCCATGCCGGTTCCGCCCCGCCTTTTATCCCGCCGCCGCGCGTCAGGGATCGGCGCGGAAATGGGCGAGGTAGTGGGCCAGGTCGTCGAGCGCGGCGTGATCGAGGCCGGTCAGCGTCTCGGCCATGGCGGCCTGCAGGCCGACGCGGGCGCCGGACTGGTAGTCACGCAGCGCCTTCGCCAGATAGGCCTCGCGCTGGCCGGCG
>JANQKO010000475.1 GCA_028281075.1 Alphaproteobacteria bacterium
ATATATGGGGGCTGGATTTTCCTGTCAAGCGGCCCGGGCAAGAAAAATGGCAGCCGCCGGTGACTGCTGCTAACAGACTGATTTTATTAACCTTCCCTCCCTAATCTGGTTGAGGACAGAGGCGGGCATGGGCCACACTTTCGCCCATGTGCCGCGTTCAAGGGAGGGTGGTGAACATGACCGTGACAGCCCCGACCGCCATCGAGCTGCAGCTCATGGGCTATCGTCTGGCGACCGCCGAGATCTTCTACCATCTGCCGGACCATCCCAGCCTGCTGCAGTCCTATGTCTGGCAGGACTATGACGTGGCGCCGCAATACCCGGTGCTGACCCGGTTCCTCGATTTCTGGGAAACCAATCTCGATGGCCGGCTGCACTCGGTCACGCTCGCCACGGCGGAACTGATCAAGCCGGCGGAATTCCGACCGGTCGAGGGCGAATTCCGGCTACACTGACCGCGGCCCGCGACGGTGCCGGGCCGCGCGCCCCGATAACGCTCGAAGGCAACGCGCCAAGGCCATGCGTCCCGGCGATCAATCGGACAGCCAGATCTCGTTCCTCGGAACGATCGACTACCAACTCGACCCCGATCTGAACCTACGGCATCCGCTGCTGCGAGAGGGCCTGCAGATCTGGAACGACCTGCGGGGCGCGCGGCCGATGCCCGCCCCGGCCGACATCGACCCGCTGAAGTTTCCGGCCCGGCTGCTGCCGCACATCGCGCTGCTGGACGTCGAGTACCGGCCCGCGCGCCGGTTCCGCTGGCGGCTGATCGGGACCTATGTCACGAAAACCCTGGGACGCGACAGCACCGGCCGCTACTGGGACGAGATCTACGACGACCACGCCATGAACGCGATCGCCACGGGCCCGACCTGGGTGATCGAGAACCGCCGTCCGATCCGGAACCTCGGCAGCGCCCACTATGCCGACAAGACCTACCTGCGTTCCGAGAGCGTCGACATGCCGCTGTCGAGCGACGGCGAGGTCATCGACCGCCTGCTGATCTGCATGACGTTCGGCGCCTCGCGGACGCCCTGACGCCCGGCGGCGACCACTTCCCGGCCTCAGGCCGCCGCCGATGCCCGCGGCCGGAGCGTGCGGAACAGCAGCCAGGTGGCGATCGCCATGTTGAGGACGTTCCAGGCGATGCCGTTCAGGAACGCCGTGCGATAGCTGCCGGTCAGGTCGAAGATCGCGCCGGTTATCCAGCCGCCGAAGGCCATGCCGACGACCGTCGCGGTCAAGACCAGTCCGACGCGGGCGCCGGCTTCCGACGCCGGGAAATATTCGCGGATGACAATGGCGTAGCTCGGCACGATCCCACCCTGGAACAGCCCGAACAAGGCCGCCACCACGTAGAGCGCGTAGAGACCGTCGAACGGCAGATAGAGGATCAATGCCGTCGCCTGCAGGACCGAGCCCAGCAAAAGCGTCGGCAGACCGCCGATGCGGTCGGCGATCCAGCCGGAGGCCAGACGGCTGACGATACCGAAGCCCAACATCAGCGAGAGCATTTCCGCCCCTCGCGCCGCGCCATAGCCGAGGTCGACGCAGTAAGCGACGATATGCACCTGCGGCATCGACATGGCGACGCAGCAGGCGACGCCGGCGACCACCAGCAGCGCCTGCAGCATGGCCGGCGGCAGGCCGGGCGTACCGCGCGGACGGCCACCGCCCGCCTGTTCGGCGGCGCCGGCCAGCACCGGCGGCGGCCGGCGCAAGGCCAGCGCCAGCGGCAGGATGGTCACGGCGCAGAAGATGCCGATGCCCATATGGGCCTGGCGCCAGCCGACGATGTCGATGGCGGACTGGATCAGCGGCGGCCAGAAGGCACCGGCGAGATAGCTGCCCGACGCGCAGATCGCCACCGCGATGCCGCGCCGCCGCACGAACCAGTGCGAGGTATCGGCGATCAGCGGCGCGAAGGTGGCGGCGCTGCCGAACAGGGCGATCAACAGGCCGTGCACGATGGCGAACTGCCAGAGACCGGTGGCGAAGGCGGCCGCGACATAGCCCAGGCCGAGCGCGAAGGCCGCGCCGATCACCGGCACCACGACGCCGAACCGATCGGCCACGCGGCCCATGGCGACACTGCCGACGGCAATGCCGATCATGGTGAAGGTGTAAGGCAGCGCGGCATCGCCACGGGCCGCGCCGAACTCGGCCTGCACCGACGGCAGGGCGACGACGGACGACCACATGCCGACGCCGCCGATGGTGCTGATCAGCACGGCGGCCAGCAGCCGCCACCAGGCATAGCCGGACTCCGGCAGACTGCTGTGTCGCGGCGTCATGGCGACGCCGCCCGGCGACGGGGTTCGAGGCCCATGCATGGAATCTGTTCTTGATGGCGAATGCGGCCGGACGATACCGCCACACCAGATTACCAGTGGCGTCCGGTCCGTTCAGTCTATCAGCCCCGGTCGGCGGGGGGGAAGAAAATCAACGCCGCGCTCAGGCCGGCGCCGGCGGCCAGGCGCCGGCGAACGGCCGCTCCAGGGCGCGCTCGACCATCTCCAGCCGGTCCTGGCCGTAGAACATGTCGCCGTCGACGAAATAGGTCGGCGAGCCGAAGACCGAGCGGGCGACCGCTTCGTCGGTATTGGCCGCATAGGCGGCCACGACCTCGGGCGCGTCGGCGGCGGCCAGAACCGGCGCCGGGTCGATGTCGCAGTCCCGGCAGAGCCGCGCCAGCGTCGGCTCGTCGACCAGGTCGGCATCGTCGCGCCAGTGCGCTTCCAGCATCGCGTGCGCCAGGCGGTCGATGCCGTGGCCCTGCCGCTGGGCCGCGATCAGCACGGTGTTGGGCAGCGTCATGTCCTTCATGTGGTGGGTCGGCATGCCGTCCATCAGCGCGGCGCCGCGGATCTCGCCCCAGCGCACGATCTCGCGGCCGAAGAAGTAATCGATATGCGCCGGCGTGCGCTTGCCGAACGGCACCGAGCCGCTTTCGGCCACGCCCCGGCGCAGGTCGTACGGCCGGTGCACGATTTGGCGGCCGGCCGCCCCGGCGATGGCCATGAACCGGGCCGAGCCGAGATAGGCAAAGGCCGAGTGAGCGGAATAGAAGTATTCGATCTCTGCCATCTGCTGCCTCGCGCGCGCCTGGGTCGTGGGGCCGACAGAATACAGCATCACCGGCGGATGCAAGCATGCCGAAGCGGTGCTTGCCGTCTTTCAGCGGGTCGCGAAGGGTATGGTCCCGGCACACACGGCGCCCCTCAACGCCGGTCATACCGGCGGAGGCCGGTATCCATGGGCATCCGACCGCCGGCGCCACGCGCGCCGTTCAGGCGCATGGATGCCCACCCCCGCACGTGAAGAGACAGGCCGTCGCCTTCCTTGCGCCGTCGTATCGGCGCGGGTCGGTATCCAGGGCCGTCGGCTCTCGTCGGACTGCGAGGCCCATGGATGCCGGCCTCCGCCGGCATGACAATCGTGGGTGTGATGCCGGCCGTCGTCGACGTTCCGGCACCAGCGGCGCCTTATCAACGCCGGCATGACGATCGTGGGTATGGTTCCGACCGCACCAGCATGACGGCGGCGGGCTATCGCGGCGCAAGACGGCTGACGATCGGCCGGTAGTCGATCTCACGGATCAGCTTGCGGCGCATGGCGGTGGCGAAATCATCGTAGGACGCGGCGGACATGGCGAAGGCGTCGGCGCCGCCGACCACCTCGCGGCGGAAATACGCGGTGAGACCGGCATCGTCGGTCAGGATCGCCAGCCCGTTGACCGTGATGCCGCGCGAGATGGCGCGGCTGCGGGCCTGGGACGGCGGCACGCTGTATTCGCGGAACGTCGTCTCGCGCCCGTCGCCCGAGACGTCGATCACCTGGCGCGCGCCGGCGAGCGCGTTGCGGTCGAACAGGCCGATGGCGTAGAGCACGGCGCGGCCGATGCCGGTGCCGCCGTCCGGGATGTTGCGGGGATGGGTCTCGACGGCGCGCGCGAAGGCCGCGGCCGAGGCCCGGTCCGACACCACCCGCCAGGGGATCAGGTCCTTCGGCCGGCGCGACTCCGACCAGATGACGACGGCGACGCCGATGCGCGCCAGCGGTCCGGACCGGATCGCGGCGATCACCTCGTCGTCGCGAAACGCCGCCGCGATGCCGGACATCTGCAAGGCATACTCGCGCGGGTCGACGCTGCCCGAGGCGTCGACGGCGAGGATCAGTTCCAGATCGACCGGAGTCTGCGCGCGGGCGACGGTACCCACCAGCACGGCCAGGACAAGCCCCAGCCAGAACCGCCGGCCGGTCGCGGCCCGCCGTCGTCCGGTGCCCGCGTCAGGACGCGCCGGCATCGACCGCGGCGCGCGGCCGCGACCGGCCCTTGATCTGGGTGCGCTGCATCAGGCGCCGGGCCGTCGCGTCGAACGGGTCGCGGCGGTGCATGGTCGCGCGGTTGTCCCAGAGCAGAACGTCGCCGACCCGCCAGCGGTGCCGGTAAGTATGCGCCGGCCGCACGGCATAGTCCCAGAGCTGGTCGAGCAGCCGTTCCGATTCCTCCAGGCCGAGGCCCACGACATAGGCGTTCCGGCGCCGGCCGAGATAGAGCAGCGCGTCGCCCGTGGCCGGATGCCGGCAGACCGCCGGATGCGCCTGTCCGACGGAGTGCATGGGATCGTCGCTGGCGGTCACGCCCGCGCGCAGGTAGCCGCCCGAGTTATAGGTGCCGTCATGCTTGATCTCGAGGCCGGCGATGCGTTCGCGCAATTCGGGCGGCAGGCTGTCATAAGCCGCCTTCATGCCGCAGAGCGAGGTGTCGCCACCCGACGGCGGCACCTCGATGGCATAGAGCAGCGACGCGTAGGGCGGGCTCGGCAGGTAGGACATGTCCGTGTGCCAGACCGCCTCGCCCGCGCCGAGGCTGCCGATGGGCTTGCCGTCGGCATCCTTGACGTTGGAGACGATGTAGATCTCGGGATAGTCAGGCACGGCGGTGCGGCCGTTCTCCATCACCGGCGCCACGTCGAGCTCGCCCCAGCGCCGGCTGAAGGCGACGAGGTCGTCGGGCGTCAATGCCTGATCCCGGAACAGCAGGCCGGCATGGCGGTCGAAGGCCTCGGTGATGACCGCGAATTGCCGGTCCGTCAGGTCGGCGAGATCGACGCCGGCGATCTCGGCGCCGACGGCCGGTGTCAGCGGACGGATGGTGACGCCCGCGGCCTCCGGATCTGCCTGCATGGTTGGAAGCTCCTTCACGTCCATGGGGTCCGGCCCGTCGCCCCGGTCATGTTGCGGGCTGCCGGCCGGGCTTGTCAATTTCCCGCCACCGCCCGCATCGACAGCGATTTGGGCCGGTGCTAGCATCTGCCCACGATGAGCGATGAACTCAAAGAAGCCTTGGAAAAGGTCTTTGCCGCCGATTCCGCGTTGTATCAGGATCGCGGCTTCCAACGTCGTGTCGGCTTCGGGGAGCGGCCGGCGCTGATCAACATCGACCTCGCCAACGCCTGGACGCGGCCGGGACACGCGTTCTCCTGCGAGGGCATGGACGTGATCATCCCCAGCGTACAGCAATTGCTGGCGGCATCGCGCGCGAAACGCATACCGGTCGTCTATACGACCACGGCCTATGCCGTGACCGAGGGCCCGAACACGGATATGGGCCTGTGGCACCGCAAGATCCCGGCCGAACTGCTGAAGCTGGGCTCGGACGCGGTCGCCATCGACGACCGCATCGCGCCCGAGGCGGACGAGCAGGTCATCGTCAAGAAACGGGCATCGGCCTTCCACGGCACGCCGCTGGCCGGCTTCCTGCGCGCGGCCCAGGTCGACACGGTGATCGTCACCGGCGTGACCATGGCGGCCTGCGTGCGCAACACGGTCGAGGATGCCATCGCCGAGGGCTTCCGCCCGATCGTCGTGCGCGAGGCGGTCGGCGACCGGGTCGCGGGCGTGGTCGCGTGGAACCTGTTCGATATCGACGCCAAGTTCGGCGACGTCGAGCCGCTGGACCGGGTGCTGAGCTATCTCGACGGCCTGGAACTGCGAAACGCGTTGTGAGTGACGGGACCGGGCAGACCGCCGCCACCGACGGGCGGGCCTGCCGCGTAGCCCGGATGTTGCTGCGGGGTGGGGCGATACGTGGATAGCAGGTCGCTGGATTTCGTCGGCGTGATGATCGCCATCGCCGCGGTCGCGGTCGGCGCGTTCGTGGTCTATCTGATCACGCGCTACGCACGGCGGCCGGCGACGGCGACGGCCGGCGGACAGGCGGTCGCGCCGGCGCCGAACTGGTACGAGTTCCTGCTGGCGCTGGCGGCGCTCATTGTTGTCGGCGCCATCCTGATCTGGCAGTTCTACCCGGTGGCCGAGGCCCGGCTCGCCGCGACCGACTGGCGCGGCGACGCGCGGTCGGTCGTGTTCCTGACCGTCATGGCCATCGCCGGCATCCTGGGCCTGATCGGCTTCCTGGTTTTCGCCATCGTCCGCCAGCCCCGGCGGACACAGGCCGCCGGCGTCGATGCCGACGACACCCCCACGGCCACCGCGACGGCCGGCGAGGCCGCCGCGCCGCCGGCGACGGCCACGTCGTCGGGCGCGCGGCTGCTGGGCCTCTTGCTGCTGGCGGTGGCGTTCCTGCTGCTGAACTGGATCTACCTGCCGGGACCGCGGCAATACGCGCTGATGCTGCAGCTCGTCTATCCGGCCAGCCTGGCGGTCGCGCTGGTCCTGCTGTTCGACAAGGCGACGCGGGCCTGGAGCGTCAAGACCGGCGGCGAGACGGTGCGCGAATGGCTGTTCTGCGACGGCCTCGTGTTCCTGCTGATCCTGGGCTACCTGAACCTGGCGCGGGCGGCGACGGCGGAGAGCTACGCGGCGCTGGAGCTGGACCTGCTGTTCATCGTGCTGTTCTTCGTCGTCTTCTGGCTGCTGGACCGGGCGCTGACGCGCTACCGCTTCCTGCTCGCCCATGGCTTCATGATCCTGTTGCCGATCATGCTGCTGATCTGGCGGCTGGCGCAGTCGGTGGCGACGCCCGAGGGCCTGTCCTGGTGGAGCACGATCTGGCCGTTCTTCTTCCTGGCTCTCGTCTTTTTCGTGCTGGAGGTCATCATGCTGGTCGCGACGACCGGCGCGGCGCGATCCGGGCTCGGGGCCGCCAAGGACGCGGTCTTTCTGATCCTCTACGGTATCCTGCTGATCATCGCCATTCCGGAAGCGGCGGCATGACGGCGGGGTTTCGAACGCGCCTGACGCGGACGGCCCATCACGGCCGTGGTGGCGGCGTCGGGCGGCAAGACATATCCAAGAAAAACAGCGGGTCGTAAGCAATGACAGGGTGGCAGTGGTTCTGGACGCTGGTCGGCTACATCGTCTTCATCATCGTTCTGATCTTCCTTTATTTCTACAAGCCGTTCGAAGACCTGTTCAACACCGTCATCCACGGTATCGGCTTCGACAACGCGATCTTCTGGGTCGCGCTGATCGTCGGCATCATCGGCTTCTGCACCTATCACTGGCACGCCTACCGGGTGCATATCGTGCAGCAGAACAGCATCGAGTCGGTGGTGCTCGCCTCGCTGCGCGGCTCGACCTTCGTCGCCATCCTGCTGAGCGGCGGCGCGGCGCTGCAGTCGGTGCAGGTGCTCTGCGTCTACCTGCTGCGGCCGGACTATGCGCTCGACGCCGAGTTCGGCAAGCGGCTGGCCGCGGTGGTGGCGCTGGTGATCCTGACCGGGGTGTTCTGCATCATCTTCTGGCTGCTGAAGATCATCCGGCCGGCGAAGGAGAAAGAGGCGTAATTCGCTGTCTGCTTGCCCCTCTCCCGCAAGCGGGAGAGGGAGGGGCCCGCGAGCTTCAGCTCGTGGGAGGGTGAGGGCTGTGTCGCGCTAAACATCGACGACCTCAAATACCATCAACGCTGCTGCCCTCACCCCAGCCCTCTCCCGCAAGCAGGAGAGGGGGCCGCAACTGCTGCGGCTCAACGTCGAAATCAGACGTCAGCCATGCCGATGGCGGGGCGAGCCCAGGCCATGCGCGGGGTCGAGAGGGTCGCGGCGCATGTGGGCGTGCGTGTTGGCGTACTGGCCGCCATAGGGGCCGCGCTTGACGAAAGCGCCGTCGCCCGGACGGCCGGCATAATCGCCGTTGTCGATGACGACCCTGCCGCGCGACAGCACGGTCTCGGTGAAGCCCTTGACCTTGAAGCCCTCGTAGGCGCTGTAGTCGATGTTCATGTGGTGGGTGTGGGCGTGGTGGCGGCTGATGGTCTCCTCGCGCTCGGGATCGAAGATGACGATGTCGGCGTCGCTGCCGACGGCGATCGTGCCCTTGCGCGGGAACAGGCCGAAGATCTTCGCCGCCTTGGTCGAGGTCAGCTCGACGAAGCGGTTCAGCGAAATCCGCCCGAGATTGACGCCGTGGTGGTAGATCAGGCTCATGCGGTTCTCGACGCCGGGGCCGCCGTTCGGGATCTTGCTGAAATCGTCGCG
>JANQKO010000492.1 GCA_028281075.1 Alphaproteobacteria bacterium
GGGGCCAGTCCATGGGCCGAGAACCGCCAGGGATGGTTCGTCATGCGCACCCGGCCGTCGTCGACCGGCCCGGCGGCGGCCACGGCCGCCCGGCGCGGCCGGGCGTTCAGCGCCGCCAGCGCCGCGCGCATCGCCACCTCCAGGCTGGCATGGTCGTCGCAGTGGTAGGTGATCACCTTCTCCGGCCGCGCGCCGGGCCGGCAGACCGCGAACCGGGCATTGGTGCCGCCGACGTCGACGACCAGGACGCTGTCCGTCATGACCGTAGCCGGCCCTCAGGCCACCGTCCGCGGCACGGCGTCGAGCGCGCCGACGAAGTCGTTGCGCCAGGCGGTGACGTCCTCCTCGCGCACTACCTCCATCAGCCGCCGCCAGCGCTTGCGGCGCTCGGCCAGCGAGAAGTTCAGGCCGCGCTGCAGGGCCTCGACGATATCGTCGACGTCGTAGGGATTGACGATCAGCGCGTCGGCGAGCTGGTCCGAGGCGCCGGCGAAGCGCGACAGCACCAGCACGCCCGGGTTGGCCGCGTCCTGGGCGGCGACGAACTCCTTCGCCACCAGGTTCATGCCGTCGCGCAAGGGCGTCACCAGGCCGATGCGGCTGGACCGGAACAGGCCGGCCAGCGCCCGCTGCGAATAGGCCCGGCTGATATAGCGGATCGGCACCCAGTCGAAATCGGCGAAGCGGCCGTTGATGCGGCCCGACAGCGCCTCCAGCTCCTGCCGGATGTCATCGTATTCCGGCACCTCGACCCGTGACGGCGTCGCCACCTGCAGCAGGCTGACGGCGCCGCGGTTCTCGGGATAGGTCTCCAACAGCCGCTCGAAGGATTCCAGGCGGGTCGGCAGACCCTTGCTGTAGTCCAGCCGGTCGACGCCGATGATCAGCTTGCGCTGGCCCATGCTGTGCCGCATGCGGTCGAGGTGGCGCTTGGCCTCGGCCGATTCCGCCTTCGCCACGAACTCTTTGGCGTCGATGCCGATGGGAAACACGCCGGCGCGGATCGTGCGGCCATGGGCGGTCAGCTCGCCGGTCGGGCTGATGCTGCCGCCGGCCTCGAACATGACGTAGTCGTGGAAGGCACGCAGGTCGGATTCGGTCTGGAACCCGACCAGGTCGTAGGCGAACAGCCCCCGCACCAGCGCCTGGTGGTTCGGCAGCGTCAGCAGGATCTCGGTCGCCGGAAACGGGATGTGCAGGAAGAAGCCGATCTTCTGCGTCAGGCCCATGCGCCGCAGCTCCTCGGCGCAGCCGATCAGGTGATAGTCGTGCACCCAGATCAGGTCGTCGGGCTCGACCATCGGCGCCAGCGAATGGGCGAAGCGCGCGTTGACCCGGAAGTAGCCCTTGTCGTACTTGCGGTCGTAGGCCGCGAGATCGGTGCGGTAGTGGAACAGCGGCCAGAGCGTGCGGTTGGCGAAGCCGTTGTAGTACTCGTCGTAGTCGTCGGTGCTGAGATCGATGGTGACGACGGTGACGTTGCTGACCTTGGAGATGTTCGGATGGCCTTCGCCCGAGGTCTCGACGACATTGCCGCTCCAGCCGAACCAGATGCCGTCATAGCGCCGCAGGGCCGCGTAGAGCGCGACCGCCAGGCCGCCGGCCTGCGCGCTGTCTCGCCCCCGGGGAATGGATACGCGGTTCGAGACGACGATCAGTCGGCTCATATAGCGCTTTCCCAGCGCTCGCTCAGTCTCATCGCGCTATTGATGATGCCCACCAGTGAATAGGTCTGCGGATAGTTGCCCCAGAGCTCGCCCGTGCCCGGCACGATATCTTCCGACAATAGCCCAACATGGTTGCGACAATCGAGCATGGCGCGGAAGATCTCGCGCGCCTCGTCGCGGCGGCCCATGGCGGCCAGCGCCTCGATGTACCAGAAGGTGCAAATGTTGAAGGCGGCTTCCGGCGTGCCGAAGTCGTCGGGCTGGCTGTAGCGGTACATGTGCTTGCCGCGCAGCAGCTCGGATTCGATCGCCGCCACCGTGCCCGCGAAGCGCGGGTCCGCCGGGTCGACGAAGCCGACCTCGCACATCTGCAGCAGGCTCGCGTCCGTGTCGGCGCCGCCGAAGCTCTCGGCGAACATGTCGCGCTCGGCGTTCCAGGCCTTACCGGTGATCGTCGCGTGGACCCTGTCGGCGCGCCTGGTCCAATGCGCCGCCCGGTCGTTCAGGCCCAGATGGCCGGCGATTTTCGCCAGCCGGTCGCAGGCCGCCCAGCACATGACGCTGGAATAGGTGTGCACCTTGCTCATGGTGCGCAGTTCCCACAGCCCGGCATCGGGCTTGTCATGCAGCTTGTAGGCGCGCTCGCCGACCTTCTCCAGTTGCGCGAAGTCCTTCTCGCCGACCGGCCGCAGCAGGCGGCGGTCGAAGAAGGCCTGGGTCGTCGACAGCACGACCTGGCCGTAGACGTCGTGCTGCAGGTGCTCGAAGGCCTGGTTGCCGACACGGACCGGCCCCATGCCGCGATAGCCGGCGAGCGAGGGGATCTCGCGCTCGGTCAGGCGGGTCTCGAGGCCGATCCCGAACACCGGTTGCAGATGGCCGCCGTCGGCGGCGCCCAGCAGGTTGCGCAGGTAGCGCAGATAGCCTTCCATGATGTCGATGGCGCCGAGCCGGTTCAGCGCCTGCACGACGAAATAGGCGTCCCGCAGCCAGCAGAAGCGGTAGTCCCAGTTGCGGCCGCTGTCGGCGGATTCCGGCACCGAGGTCGTCATCGCGGCGATGATGGCGCCGGTCTCCTCGAACCAGCACATCTTCAGCGTGATGGCGGCGCGGATCACCGCTTCCTGCCATTCCAGCGGCACGGCCAGGTGCCGCACCCATTCGCGCCAGTAAGCGGTGGTGTTCTCCAGGAAGTCCCGGCAGGTCTCGGTGACCGGGCCGGCCAGGGTTTCGTCCGGCCCGAGGAACAGGTAGATCGGCTCTTCCAGATGGAACCAGGTTTCATTCAGCAGGAATGTCACCGGCGCGTTCGTGGTCAGCCGCAGGGTCAGGTCCGGGCCGATATAGCGGATATGGTTCGAGCCGTGCGTGTGCCGGGGCGGCGTCGCGCCATAGTCGAACCGCGGGCGCAGCCGGATCCGGACGCGCGGGTTGCCGTCGACCGGGCGCAGGACGCGGACCATGGCCATGGGCCGGAAGCGGCGGCCGAACTGGTTGAACCGGGGCGCGAAGTCGATGACCTCCAGCGACCGCCCGGCTGTGTCCGTCAGGCGCGTCGACAGGACGGCGGTGTTGTCGAGATAGGCCTGCGCGCTGTCGGCGAAGCCGTCGACCTGGACGTCATAGAGGCCGCCGGCGCTCTCGACGTCGCCATTGTTGGCCAGCAGGCTGTTGAAGACCGGGTCGCCGTCGAAACGCGGCATGCAGCACCAGACCATCCGGGCCCGCCGGTCGATCAGGGCGTTGTAAACGCAGTTGCCGATGACCCCGAGGTTCAGGTCGCTCAATTCGTCCGCCGTTCGCCTTCCGGGAAGGTCTTCAGCCAGTCATATAGGGCGGTGATGTCGGCGATCCGCCAGCGCGCCGCCGACGGCGCGCGGTCGCCGACGATGACGGACAGGCCGTCATGCGCGTTGACGACGGCGAAGCCGTGCTCGTCCGTCACGTCGTCGCCGACGAAGACGGGCGTCCGGCCGGCGAACGGCGGCGCCGCCATATAG
>JANQKO010000512.1 GCA_028281075.1 Alphaproteobacteria bacterium
CCGCCAGCATGCCCATGCAGGCCTCGTGCGCGACGGCGGCCTGCGGCACGCCGAGGCCGCGGAAGGCGCCGGCCGGCGGCGCGTTGGTGAACCAGGCCCGGCCCTCGCTGCGCACGTTGGCGACGGCGTAGGGCCCCATCGCATGCACCGGCACGCGGCCGGCAACGGTCGGGCCCCAGGAGGCGTAAGCGCCGGTGTCGAAGTCGGCCGCGATGTCGGCGGCGACCAGCTTGCCCGCCGTGTCGCAGCCGAAGCGGGCCTCGATACGGGCCGGATGCCGCTTGGTGGTCGCGGCCATGGATTCCGGCCGCGTGTAGACGCAAGCCACCGGCCGATCCAGCCGCCAGGCCGCGACCGCGACCATGGGCTGCAGCGACTGGTCGAGCTTGCCGCCGAAGCCGCCGCCGCAGGCCGTCGGCACGACGCGCACGGCATCCGGCGCGATGCCCAGGACATGCGCCGCCTCGTCCCGGTCCATATAGGGCGTCTGCGTCGTCACGTGGATCTCGACGCGGTCGCCGACCCGTTCGGCGAAGCCCGCCTCCGGCTCGATATAGGCATGCTCGACGAAGCCGGTCTCCCAGACGCCCGCCGCCACGTGCGCGCAGGCCTCGAGCGCCGATGCCGCGTCACCCGACACGACCCGGCCCGAGGTCAGGAAGTTGCCCGGCCGGTCGGCCTGCACCGGCGGCGCGTCCGGCGCCCGCGCGGCCGCGATCCCGGTCACCGGCGCCAGCGGCGCATACCGGATCGGGATTTCGCCGTCGTCGATGGCCTCGACCGTCGTCCGGTCGCCGACCAGCGCCAGCACCGCCTCGCCGCGATAGCGCACGATGCCGTCGGCGAACACCGGCTGATCCTTCAGGTCAGGATAGATCCCGAAGCTGTTGTTTCCAGGCACGTCCTCCGCCGTCAGCACCGCCACCAGACCGGACCGTCGGGCGCGCAGGCCGTCCAGGTCGCCGAGCGTGAACCGGGCGCTGGCGTGCGGCGAGCGCACGGCGCGCAGCCACAGCGCCTGGTCCGGGATCACGTCGGCGCCGAAATCGGCGTCACCGGTCAGCTTGGCGATGCCGTCGACCCGGCCGACCCGGGCCCCCACCACGGCGCCGTGCTCGGCCGCCGGCGGCGGACCGACATCGGCCGCGTCCAGCACCGCCGCGACCACCTTGCGGTAGCCGGTGCAGCGGCACAGCACGCCGCCCAGCGCATCCATCACCTCCGCCTCGCTCGGCTGCTGCTTGCGGGCCAGCACGTGCGTCGCGGCCGCCAGCATGCCCGACATGCAGATGCCGCACTGGGCCGCGCCGTGCCGCTGGAAGGCCTGCTGGATCCGGTTCAGCGTGCCGTGCGCCGTCATGCCCTCGACCGAGACCACCATCTTGCCGTCGGCCTGGGCCGCCGGCACCATGCAGGCGCAGACCTGGGCACCGTCCAGCAGCACCGTGCAGGCGCCGCAGTCGCCCGCATCGCAGCCGACCTTGACGCCAGTGAAGCCGAACACGTCGCGCAGCGCGTCGGACAGCCGCTGCAGCGGCGCGATCCGGGCCGTGCGGCGCTGGCTGTTCAGGAACAGCGAGATCTCGACGCGGCCGTCGTCGTCCGGGATCGCGGCCGCGTCGCTCATGCCGCCGCCTCTGCCAGCAGCCGCCGCACCAGCGTCAATGCCGCGTCGTGCCGGTAGGCGGCCGTGCCCCGGCAATCGCCGATCGGCGACAGCGCCGCCAGATGCGCCTCGGCAACCAGGTTTTCCACCGGTATATCAATCGATTGTCCGACCAGGCTCCGTTCAAGCTCGAACAAGCGGCAGGCCACCTCCGAACAGGCGCCGACGGCGAGCCGCGCCGTCGTCACCCGCCGGTCGGCGTCGAGCGCGATGACGCCCGCCACCATGACGATCGAGATCACCAGATAGCGCCGGCTGCCGAGCTTCAGGAAATGCCCGCGCGCGCCGGCGACGGGCTTGGGCACGATGATCGCGGTCACGAGTTGGTCGGCCGCCCGCCGCGTCCGCCGGCTGCCGGTGATGAAATCGGCCAGCGGCAGCGCGCTCACGCCCGCCGGCCCCGACAGCTCGACACGGGCGTCCAGCGTCAGCAGCGGCGGCACGCCGTCGGCCGCCGGCGAGGCGTTGCAGATATTGCCGGCGACGGTGCCCATGTTCTGGACCTGCATGCCGCCGACCTCCCGCGCCGCCCGTTTCAGGCCGTCGAAGCAGGCCGGCAGCCCGGCCTCGATCAGGTCGGTCCATGTCGTGGTCGCGCCGATGCGCCAGTGGTCGCCGGCATCGTCGATGCCGCGCAACGCCTCGATGGCGCTGATGTCCAGCACGTCGTCGTCCAGCGCCTTGCCGACGCGGGCGGGGTAGAAGTCGGTGCCGCCGGCGATCACCGTCAGGTCGCCCGCGGCCAGCGCCGCGACGGCGTCGGCTACCGCTGTCGGACGGACATACCGGCCCATGACGCGCTCGATCCCCATGCCGTGAATTTGTTTGTGTACATATGAATTTTGCGGGCCAGCGGCCCCGGCTGTCAAGGATGGCGGGTGGCCCCGTGTCCGGATATTGACACCGGGTTTGCGCTGGCTCAAAGCGTCATAAAATCTTAACCCTCTACAAATAGACACGCCATTAACGGACCGTTACATGTGCGGCCGGGACATGACCGCGCCGCCATCGGGTCGCCGTCACGGGGGTTATGCCAGCAGATGGGCCGCGTCATCACCAACGCGCGCGATTACGATGCGGCGTTACGCGAACTGATCGATCTCAGGTTCGAACGCCGGCCGGCCGACGGCGCGGCGATCGCCCGCCTCGAAACCGCGATCTACGATTACGTCCGACAGCGCCCGCGGGCCGCGCCGGCATGCGACGCGGTCAGCCCGCGTCAAGAAGCGACAGCATATCGTCAAGGGTGACGAGCTTGCGGCGCGGCGCCGGGTCGGCCGCGGCGGCCGTCTCGGCGGCGTCGATGCGCTTCCAGTCCCGATAGCCGACACGGCGGACGCCGCGCGCGTCCAGGTGTGATTCCAGCGCCGCGCGGCCGGGCTTGTCGCTGCCCGAACCGTGATCCTCGACGATCTGCGCCGCCGCGGCCTGGCCGTCCGGGCGGTTGGTGGCGATGGTTCCGGTCGGGCCGCGCTTGGCCCAGCCAACGGCATAGAGCCCGTCGGCGATCCGGCCGTCCTCGTTGACGAAGCGGCCCTCGCGTTCATCGAAGGCCACACCTTCAATGCCGCTCGAGCGGTAGCCGATGGCCGGGATCACCAGGCCGCATTCGACCTCGAAGAACTCGCCCGTGCCGACGGCGCGGCCGTCCGCGACCCGGGTGCGTTCCAGCCGCAGCCCCTCGACCCGGTCGCCGCCCAGCACCTCGACCGGCGCGGCATAGAACTCGAAATGCACCCGCTTCGGCAGCGCGTTCCGGTCGCGTTCGGTGAATTCCTTCAGCGTCGCCAGGTTGCGCGCCTTCAGCCGCGCGTCCCGGTCCGACAGGCCGGGATCGTCGACCGCGTCCGGCAGCACGGCGGCGTCGATCACGGGCACGCAGTCCGCCAGCTTGCCCATCTCGCGCAGCTCGACATTGGTGAACTTGGCCTCGACCGGCCCGCGCCGGCCGAACATGTAGACATCCGTCACCGACCCGGCCTGCACCGCGTCCAGCGCGTAGTCGACGATATCCGACGTCGCCATCTCGGCGCGGGTCTTGACCAGCACCCGGGCGACGTCGATCGCCACGTTGCCGTTGCCGATCACCGCCACCGCCGGGGTGTCGAGGTCCGGGTCCAGGTCCTGGAAATCGGGATGGCCGTTGTACCAGCCGACGAACGCGGCCGAGCCGATGACGCCGGCCTTGTCGCTGCCGGGAATGCCGAGCGGCCGGTCCAGCGGCGCGCCCACCGCCAGCACGACGGCGTCATACATCGTCCGCAGTTCGTCCAGGCCGACGTCGCGGCCGACCTCGACATTGCCGAAATAGCGCACCGCCGGCTGCGCGGCCGTCTTGTCGTAATTGCGCTGGACGTTCTTGGTGGTCTGGTGGTCCGGCGCGACGCCGTAGCGGATCAGGCCGAACGGCGCCGGCAGGCGCTCGATGATGTCAATGGCACAATCGGCGTCGCTCTTTACCAGAGCTTCGGCCGTATAGAACGCCGCCGGTCCCGAGCCGACGATGGCTACGCTGATGGAAATCGGACTGCCTCCCTGCTGCCGGTTTCACTTTGTCGTTCTTTACCGCGATGGCGACATCCGCGCGCGGCTTGACCCCGGACCGGGACACGTACACGGCATGTCGCTGATCAGCAATCGATGGCCCATCCTTCGAGGCTCCGCTTCGCTCCGCACCTCAGGATGAGGTTGTTAACTGATATCAATCTAACACCTCATGCTGAGGAGCCGGCGAAGCCGGCGTCTCGAAGCATGCGACATCGGTCTCCGTCATGGGGATCGGGTGCTAAGCATCCACCGTCCAGGTATGGCCGGACCGCAGCAGGTCATTGAGGCTGGGGAGCGGGCCCTTGGCCCTGGCCGCCGCGGCCTGCTCGGCGACCGCGGCCTCGTAGGTCGGGGCCGGATCGCAGTAGAGCACGCCGACCGCCACCGGCTGCGGCGGCTCGAGCCGGCAGAGCAGGCCGGCCAGCGTCCGGTTGGTCTCGTCATGCACCAGCAGGTCGGCCTCGCCGACGCCGTTCTCGCCGATCGTGACGATTTCCAGCTCGACGGCGCCCGGCTTCATGCGCAGGCCCTTGTCGCGCGCCTTGCCGAAGATCAGCGGCTGGCCGTGCTCGACATGGATCTGCATGTCCTGGGCGACCGCCTTCTCGGTGAAGTCGCTGAAGGCACCGTCGTTATAGACGATGCAGTTCTGGAAGATCTCCACGAAGGACGTGCCCTTGTGCGCGTGCGCGCGGGCCAGTACGCCCGGCAGGTGCTTCTGCTGCGTGTCGATCGAGCGGGCGACGAACCGGGCGCCGGCGCCCAGCGCGAACTGGGTCGCGGAGACCGGCCGGTCGACCGAGCCCATCGGCGTCGATGGCGAGCGCGTGCCGACCCGCGAGGTCGGCGAATACTGGCCCTTGGTCAGGCCGTAGATCTCGTTGTTGAACAGCAGAAGCTGCAGATCGACGTTGCGGCGCAGCAGGTGCAGCATGTGGTTGCCGCCGATCGACAGGCCGTCGCCGTCGCCGGTCACGACCCAGACGTCGAGTTCCGGATTGGACAGCTTGACGCCGGTGGCGAAGGCCGGCGCGCGGCCATGGATGGTGTGGAAGCCGTAGGTCGACATGTAGTAGGGAAAGCGCGCGGCGCAGCCGATGCCCGAGATGAACACCGTGTTCTCGCGCGTCGCCCCGATATCGGACAGCGACTTCTGCACGGCCTTGGTGATGGCGTAGTCGCCGCAGCCGGGGCACCAGCGGATCTCCTGGTCCGACGCGAAATCCTTCGGCGACAGCTTCTCGACACTTGTCGGCGCGTTCATCTTACTCCTCCAGAACCGACCGGATCGCCGCCTCGATCTCGGCGATCTTGAACGGCTGGCCGTTTACCTTGTTCAGGCCCTGCGCCGGCACCAGGTATTCGCTGCGCAGCAGCGTCCTGAGCTGGCCCTTGTTCATCTCCGGCACCAGCACCTTCTCGAAGCCGCCCAGCAGCGCGCCGAGATTCTTCGGCAGCGGCCAGATATGCCTCAGATGGATATGCGCGGCATCGAGGCCGAGCTCGCGCATGTTGGCGACGCCGCGGCTGATCGGGCCGTAGGTCGAGCCCCAGCCGACCACCGCCAGCCGGCCCGTCTCGCCGCCCTGATCGACGGTCTGCGCCGGAATGTCGTCGGCAATGCCGTCGATCTTGGCCGCGCGCACGTCGGTCATGCGCTGGTGGTTTTCCGGCTCATAGGAAATGTTGCCGGAATCATAGGATTTCTCGATGCCGCCGATCCGGTGCTCCAGGCCGGGTGTGCCGGGGATCGCCCAGGTCCGCGCCAGCGTCGCGTCGTCGCGCAGGAACGGATGAAAACCGTCCGGATCGCTGCGGAACTCGACCGGGAATGGTGTCATCTTGTCGATATCCGGGATCTTCCACGGCTCGGCGGCGTTGGCGATATAGCCATCGGTCAGGACCATCACCGGGGTCATGTACCTGGTCGCCAGGCGGATCGCCTCGACCCCGACCTCGAAGCAGTCGCCCGGTGCGTGGCTCGCCAGCACCACGATGGGGCTGTCGGCGTTGCGGCCGAACACGGCTTGGTAGAGATCCGACTGCTCTGTTTTGGTCGGCATGCCGGTCGACGGGCCGGCGCGCTGCGAGTTGACGATGACCAGCGGCAGCTCGGCGCTGATCGCCAGGCCGATGGCCTCCATCTTCAGGGCGACGCCGGGGCCCGAGCTCGAAGTCACGCCGATAGCGCCGGCATAGGACGCGCCAATCGCGGCGCAGGCCGCGGCGATCTCGTCCTCGGCCTGGAACGTGGTGATGTCGTGCGCCTTCAGCCGGGCCAGGATATGCAGCAGCGACGAGGCCGGCGTGATCGGATAGGACGCGAAGGTCATCTTCAGGCCGGCGAGCTTCGCCCCGACGGCGAGCCCCCAGGCCATGGCCTCGGCGCCCGAGATGGTGCGGTACAGGCCGGGCGAGATCTCGGCCGGACCGATCGTGAAACCGTGCACGCTGCCCGGCAGCTCGGCCGTCTCGCCCAGCGCGTGGCCGGCGTTCAGCGCCGCGATATTGGCGTCGGCCAGTTCCTGCCGCTTGGCGAACTTCTGCGTCAGCCAGTCGACCGTCGGCTGCCGGTCCCGGTCGTACATCCAGTAGATCAGGCCCAGCAGCCACATGTTCTTGCAGCGCAGGGCCTCCTTCTGGGTCAGGCCGAACGGCTTCACCGCCTCCAGTGTCAGCTTCGAGACATCGATCTCGATGGTCTCGAAATTGCTCAGCGTGTCGTCTTCCAGCGGGTTCTGCTCGAAGCCGGCCTTCTTCAGGTTCCGGTCCGAGAAGCTGCCGGTATCGATGATCGCCAGGCCGCCCGGCTTCAGGCTGTCGAGATTGACCTTCAGCGCGGCCGGGTTCATCGCCACCAGGACGTCCGGCGCGTCGCCCGAGGTCAGGATGTTGCGGGCGCCGAAATTGATCTGGAAGGCCGACACCCCGAAGGTGGTGCCGGCCGGCGCGCGGATTTCGGCCGGAAAGTCGGGAAAGGTGGCCAGATCGTTGCCGGCGATCGCGGTCGCCTCGGTAAACCGACTGCCCGTTAACTGCATGCCGTCGCCGGAGTCCCCGGCGAAGCGGACGACGACGGATTCCAGGTGTTCTCTTTCGAGTCCGACCGGCTCGAACTTCTCGGCGGTGCTCACAACGGTGTTCCCCGTTCCTCTCTACCAGTACGCGGCCTGGGACCGGCCGACTCTAGTACGAGCAAGGTCATCGCCTCAAGGCGTTCACCTGCCCGTCGATAATGGTGGGTGCCGCGACCATGAATACAACCCCCGCCGGGGCCTTGGGAACAAATATCGGTGATCGCCACCCGGAAAACCGTCATCCCCGTCTCTAGCCCGCATTTCTCACCACCACCACGGTCTGCGTCGCGCGCAGGCGTCCGATCCGCCAGGAGCGGGCCGAAAAGCGTAGTGGGACTACGGTTGAGGGCCGC